>JBOGYT010000001.1:0-10079 GCA_050696955.1 Solirubrobacteraceae bacterium
TCAGCGCTTGAACCTGCTCGCGAGCCTCACCGCCGTCGAGAACGTGATGCTCCCGCTCGAGCTCGATGGCACCGGCGCCAGGGCAGCCCGGGCTGCGGCCGAGGCCGCCCTGGCGCAGGCGGGCTTCGGTCCGGTGCGCGCGCGTTGACGCGGGATGTCGCGGGCGGCCAGTCGCGCTTGTCGCAGCGATCCTCGCCGTCGCGTCGCTGGCTGTGCTCGGCTCGACCCTGATCCGCTCAGAACAGGCCTTCCGCCACGACCTCGGCGAGATCGCATCCGATGACGTGCTGCTCAGCGCGTCTGCTGATGTCTCATCGCCGCGCGAACCGGCCGCTGTTCCCGCCCAGCTGCGCGCGCGGGTACACGCCCTGCTCCCAGGAGCGGCCCAGACGGAGATCAGCTTCGATGAACACCGGGGCGCCGACGGCTCCGTCGAAGGCGCCGTCGTGGACCTCCCCGGCCGCGACAGCCGTGGCTTCGGCGTCGCGATCGGCGGACCGGAGCTGCTCACCCTCATCGGCGCTACAGCCGGCCGCGCCGCGTTGGATCGTGGCGAGGCCGTGGCGCTGACACCCGGCCTGATCGAGCACGGGCGCATCACGATCAAGATCCCGCAGCGCGGCCGGCGGGCGCGCCAGGTGCGGCTGCCCGCCACCGAGGTCCGGGCCGATCGGCGCGCCGTATCGGTCGTGATCTCCCCGCGTACGGCCGCCCGCCTCGGCCTCACCGCCACCGTCACCGACGTCCTGTTCCGCGCGCCCAACGACCTCACCACTGACCAGCGCCACGCAGTACAAGCGCAAGCGATCGCGGCTGACCGCAGCGCCGCACAACAGCCAAGCACCGAGATCCTGTTCGCAGGCAAGTTCCCGCGCCCGGGAATTGTTCGCGGGCTGTACGAGGCGCTGCTGGCGATCGCCGCCGCGCTCACGCTCGCTGTAGTCGCGAGCGGCCTGGCGCTGTCAGCCGCCGAGGGCAAAGCCGACGACACCATGCTGACGGCGCTCGGGGCGGACCCAAGGAGCAGGCGACGGCTGCGTGCGACCCAAGCCGGCCTGCTCGTCGAAATCGGCGGACTGCTCGCCCTGCCGGCCGGTCTGATCCCGGCCGCAGTCATCGCGGTCAACGCCGAAGAACTTCGCTTCGCCGTCCCCTGGGATGCGGTCGCCATCGTGCTGCTCGCCCTACCGGCCGCCGCGGCCGCCGGCGCCTGGCTCCTCACCCGTCCCGGGCGCTGGGCACCGCCCGGAACCTGGGCCGACTGACGCCACCACGCCCACACGTCGGGATGGATCAGTGGGGCTGGGAGCAGCTGCGGCCGTGGCTTGCTTGCCGGCTGCAGATCCCGGTGGGGCTGTTGTTCTGCGTCATTGACGGCAAGAGCCGCGGCCGCGTTTTGTCGGCGTCAAACGTGCATCATCAGCTCACCCGGACGGCCGCCCGGGCCGGCGTGCGGCGGCGCTTTGCGCCGCATCAGCTGCGGCACGCGCACACCGTCGAGATGGCCCGTGAGGGCGTGCCCTTGAACGTCATCCAGCGCCAGCTCGGGCACGTCAATCTCGCCATCACGTCGCTGGTCGCGTGGTCCGGTGCGTCTCCGGGCTCAGCTGCCGGGCAGGTGTTCGAGGTCGTCGAGGTCGCGTGCGCGACCCGCGGCTTGTTTCATCGCGCGCAGGTGCGCGAGGCCGCAAGTGCGCAGCGCGAGCCCGTCGAGCGTGAAGGACAGTGCCTCGCGCTCAAGCTCGCCGTAGAGATCGTCGGCTTCGATGCCGGCGACCCACTGCATGACGTCAAGTGGCCCAAGGTCGGTCTGGACGCGAAAGTTCCCTCCGGCGGTGAGGTCGTCGACGTCGGTCGCGTCCATCGGGACCTCGTTTGCATCGAAGTCGCCGAGCTCCGCGGGGACCGCATGCAGCTCGGTGAGCGCAGCTGCGAGGCGTGTGAGGTTCTCGTGGTCTGGGCGCGGCACGATGTCGAGGTCCTGCGTTGGGCGCGGGTAGCCGTGTGCGGCGACCGCGACGCCGCCGATGATGATGTGCGCGACGTCGTTGTTGTCGAGAAACCGCAGCAGCGGTTGCGGGTCAAGCGCTTCAGGAGCGCTCATCGCGGCGGGCGTCCTCGGCGGCTGCCGCGACCTTGTTGGCAAACCGCGCGAGCGCCGCCGCCTCTTTGAGGTTCACCTCGGCGCCGCGCGCCCGCGCGCGCTCCAAGCGCGCCTGCGTCGCCGCTCGCTCGCGCGCGAGCTCCTCAGGCGTCCAGTCGCCCGCCGGTCTGGCTGTGCTGTCGCGACGCTCATTCATGGGCACCTGTCCATGGTAGTCGTCCGTCCGGTGCCCGCCAGGACCCGAAGCGACATCGCGGCGATGAGATGCCGCCTTGCGCCGGCCGGCGGCTCACCGGCTGCGAGCGGCAGTTGACGACGCCTGGTCGCGCCGACGGCGCGGCGCTCCGCATCGGCCTCGGCCGAGCACGCGCGCAGCGCCGGGTGTCGGCGGGACGCTGCGTGGTGATGCAGTCGTTGCCGCGCGACTGCCGCTCTTATGCGAGTGCTGTTGGGACTCGTCGAGCCCGCGCGCCTCGGCGCGATTAGGTGCACTGTGCCGGTCGCCGCGTGGACTCGTGGCTACGGGCTTATGAGTGTGAGCGCGGGCAGCAGGGTGCGGTAGCGCTGGGTGTCGCGTGTGAGGAGCGCGCGACCGCTGACGGCGGCGTGCGCGCCGATGTAGACGTCGGGCAGCGGTGAGCGTCGGGTTCCGCCTCGGCGGCGGTATTCGACGAAGCATTTTCCGGCTAGGAACGCGGCTTCCCGGGGAAGGTCCTCGCGTTCGAGCCGTGCGGGTAGCGCGTGCTCGAGTGTCTCGATGCGCTCAAAGGCGACGGAGATCTCCGCGTAGATGAGTGGGTTGATGACGACCTGGCCGGCGTCGAAGGCCTCGCCGAGTTGCTGCTGTGACCAGCTCGCCCATGTCGGGTCCTCGGTGAAGAGGTCAAGCAGGACGTTTGAGTCGACGAGGACGCCGGAGGTGGCCGGGTCAGTCATCGCCGCGGGTGAGCGCCATGATCTGCTCGGTGCTCATCGCCACGGTCGCGCGGGCGCGCATGCCGGCCGCGAGAGCCTTGCCGTCGCCGGGGTTGAGGCGGATCAGTCGTGCTCCGCCCTCGTCGAGCTGGAAGTCGACCTCGCTACCGGGTGTGATGCCCAGTTGCTTGCGCACGTTCTGCGGGATCGTTACCTGGCCTTTGCTCGTCACGCGCATCGACCAAGCGTAGCAGGAAGTAATACCAGCGAGTATTACCGAGGACGCGTGGACCGGTGCTGGACGCCAGCCGGCGGGCTTGCGGATCGCCCGGATGGCGCACTCTGCGGCCGCCAAGTGGCGTGGCGCAGGACTCGTGGCCGTCAGGTTCCTTCGGCGCCTTCTGCTTCTGTCCTCAGGCTACGGTTGGCGAGCGGCGACATCGGCCACCGCCGATATACATCCGGGAAGCGCCGCCAGGAACATGCCCGCCAGGATCATCCGACCGCCGACATGGGCCTTGCGAGATCGCGCGAATTCAGCCACCGTCTTCAGACGGCGCCTCAGCGCGACGACCACGCCGCCGACGATCGCGAGCACTCCGTAGATGGGAAACACGGGGAGCAAGACGAGCAGCGGGGTGTAGGCGAGGAGCGACCGCCGGTCGGTGACGACGGGAAGTGCTCCGCTGTACCGCGCGGCGAGGGCAGCGACGAGCATCCCGTGCAGCAGCACCAGTGCGCCAAGTGTCGAGGCGGCCACCCAGCCCGGCCCGACGATGTCGAAGTCGGGGTTGTCGGCTCGCAGCGGATCGATGCGTGTGGCCGCGATTACCAACAGCAGCATTCCGTATGTCAGCCCTCCCAGCCTGCCGTCAGGAAGCCACCGCCGGATCAGCATGTACAGCACCCCGCTCGCCAATCCGAGGAAGAGCGCCGCAAAGATGATGAAGCTCACGGTGCCGCCAGTGGAGATGCGCCCGACAATCTCCTCGGCCTCGGTCTCGCGGCCCTGGGCCGCGTCGTCCGCGGTCACCGCCAACAGGCGCATCACGAGCCGCCCACCAGCGCCGGCCACCAATAGGCCCGAGCCCACGCCGGCGACCACCGCCACCGCCAGATACCAGACGTACCGACGCGCAGCTAACGCCACCGAGCCACAGTCCGCGACACCCTCGTCCACTGGGGGGCGGAGCTTGGCACCGCCCCACACGACGACACCTGCGACCCCGAGGAGGAGCAGCAGCCCGCACACGACCATCAAAACCATGACTCATCCTGTCAGCTTCCGTCGCGTGTGTGATGAGCAGGGTCCCATCGAGGACTCACGGCACGTGCCCGAACTGCTGCCCTGCGCCAACGACTTGCGCTGATGGCTTACGACCTCATCGCACGAGAGTGCCACGCCGCGCGAAAGGGCGCACTTTCGCTCGGGCGTCCCGTTCAGCGCGCCGGCAACGAGACAGTTCATCGGACAGGTTTGGTTTCTACGGGACGTGCCCGCCTCGATGGAGTAGGAGCGACACCGGTCCGAGGTTTCCGGGCGTCGTTACGCTCGGTTCGGCTGGTAATCGCTCAGATCAGGGCGAGCGCGGGATCGCCGATCGCCTTGACCTCGATCTGAAGCGGCAGCGTCGCCGGGATGGCCGCGAGCAGCTCCCCGACAAAAGCGGCCGCTCGGCCGTCGGCCGGCCCGCCGAGTCGAGCAGAGCGCCCGCCCGAATCTCGCATCCCCGCCGCTGGTGCGCCCAGCCGTCGAGCGTGGTGCCGAGCGCGAGCAGCGGATCGTGGAGCAGCACAACCTCGCCGGCGGCAGTCAAGCAGCAGTCGGTCTCGAGGCCATCGACGGGACCAGCGAGCGTCCGCTCGAGCGCGGCGCGTGCGGAGTCCGGGCCGTAGGGCCGGCCGAGCCGGTGGGCGAACAGGCGCGGCGCGTCCACTCCCCGGCAATGGTTCGGTGCGTCCCGCGCACGTGGTAACGAGCCTGCGAACGCGCCGTGTAAGTTGCGTGAACGGCTAACCGCGTAACTCGCCCAGCACGCGCGGGTGGCCGTCGACGACCGGCTCGCCGATCGCCGTCCAGACGGAAAACCCGGCGTGGTCCGCGAGCCGCTCGAGGGCCGCAGAGGTAAGGCCCCAGTAGACAAAGTCGTCGCGCGCGTACACCTCGCCGCGCGCGCTCACGTGGACGGCGGGGCAGCTGCGCAGGCCGGGCTCGACCCCGTAGGTCTCGACCAGCACGCGGCCCCCGTGCGCGACCCGGTCGCGCAGCACGCGCAGCAGCCCGAGGGGGTTCTCGACGCGATGCAGCAGGCCAAAGCAGTAGACCAAGTCAAAACGTTCGTCGAGTCGGTCCAGCTCCATGGCGTCCAGACGGCGATACTCGACCTCGGAGTGAAGCAACTGCTTGATCTCCTTGAAGCCCTCACCGCCCCATAGCTCGACGCCCCAGCGCCCGCGCACCCAGGCGCGGTACTGCTCGTTGTCGACGGCGACCACGCGCCCGGCGCCCCGCGCCTCGGCCAGGAAGGGTAAAGCCGTCGAAGGTCCCCACATCGAGCACGCTCAGCCCAGCGAAGTCCTGCGGGATCACCGGCACCCGGTAGCGCTGGTCGCGCGCGACGCCGGGCGTGTAGACACCCTCGCTGACGTTGAGCGCAAACGTGTGAAACCAGAACGGGACGCGGTCGCGCACCAGCCTTGCACGGGCCGGATGCGCCTCGATCGACAGCAACTCAGCCACCTCGCGTTCCGCCGCTGACGTTCTCGGCGCCCCCGCGCCAGCCGTTGAGCTCGTCCTCGGCATCGACCACTCCTCGCAGCTGTCTGCACGTATCTTCACATGTCACGCAACCCGGCCGAGGTGCCCACGCGATGCGCGACGCGCCCCGCCGCGCGCGCTCATGGCCCTCCAAGCGGCCGGCGCATCGCACGCTGATCGGTCCACACCGACGGGGACGCATCGCCACCTCCAAGATCGAGATGCATCCCAGTTCGCCGCCGACCGGCAGTTTCCGGCCGATCGATACGAGACGGCCCACTAGCTAATCGCGGCGGGGCCTTGCCAGGCGTCGCCGCCGTTGACCCAGATGACCTGCAGGTCGCCGGTGGTACCGACGAACAGCGCGTCGAGCTGCCCGATGCCGCCTTGGTGTGCGAGTGCGATCGGCGCGCCAGGCGCGGCGGTGCCTGGCGCGGTAAGCCCGATGGGTCCCTGCCAGGTGCCGCCCTCGGCGGCCCACATGACGCACACGGCTCCGGTGTTGTCGATGAACAGTGCGTCGAGTTGCCCAGCGTCACCTTGGTGTGCCAGCGCGATCGGCGCGCCGGGTGGTGCCGTGTTGCGTGCGGTCAACCCGACCGGCTCGTGCCATGAGCCGCCGTCGGTGACCCACATGACGTAGACGGCGCCGTCGTTTCCGACGAACAGCGCGTCGAGCTGTTCGGGGCCGTTCTGATGCTCGAGGGCGATGAAGCTGCCCGGTGGCGCGATGTTCCGCGCGGTCAGCCCGACCGGCTCGTGCCATGAGCCGCCGTCGGTGACCCACATGACGCATACGGCTCCGTTGGTATCGACGAACAGCGCGTCGAGTTGGCCCGGGCCGCCCTGATGCTCAAGTGCGATCGGTGCACCCGGCGCTGCTGTGGCGGGGGCGGTGATGCCGACGGGTCCTTCCCAGGTTCGCTTGTCGTTGACCCACATGACGTAGACGGCGCCATCGTTTCCGACGTACTGCGCGACGAGCTGCGCGTCGCCGGCTTGGTGTGCCAGACCGATGCGCGCTCCCGGCGGTGCGGTGTTGGGCGGTGTTAGGCCCACAGGCTCCTGCCACATGCCCAGCCCGTCGACCCACATGACGCACACCGCGCCGCTGTTGTCGACGAACAGCGCGTCGAGCTGTCCCGGGCCGCCCTGATGCTCTAAGGCGATCGGCGCACCGGGCGGGAGGGTGTTGGGGCCGGCGATCTGAACAGGCGCAAACCACGGATCCAGACCGGTTGCCCAGGCCACAGAGATGCCGCCGAACACGTCGGCGAACGCGGCGGTCAGCTGCTGATCGCCACCCTGGGCATGGCACGCCACGGCCGCCGGCGACACGGTCACCTCGCCGTAGATGTATCTGACGACCTGCATGTCCTCCCCGCTTGGGACGGACGCCTGACCAAACGCGACGTTGAGTGGTGCGCGCGGGCCCGGTTGGAGCGTGGGTCCCATGCCGGGTGCCGAGAGCCCGCCGGGCGGGTAGTGCATGATCGATCCGTAGTCGTAGGCTCCGAGCGGCTGGGCGTTCGATGGGATGTCGAAGTTCGACGGCAGCATCCCGGCCCGCACGTTGCCGGCGTTGACCTGGATGAAGCGGTCGCGATCTGGACGCTGTTGCTCATGGAACAGGCCGATCGCATGGCCAAGCTCATGGATGAGGGCGGACGCGCCGTAGCCGACGCCCATCGCCGTGATGCTCGACCACGGCTGCCGGCCCTGCGCGGTCAGCGTGAGGGGAATGTTGGCCGGGTTGACGATCATCGCTTCGATGAGATCTCCAGGCTGCGCGGCGACGCCGACCAGCGAGCCGGGAAATGCGATGTTGGGTGGTGTCAGGCCGACCGGCGTGTGCCAGACATCGTCGTCACTCACCCACATCACGCTGACCGCGCCGTTGACGTCGACGAACAGCGCGTCCAGCTGATCGGGCCCGCCCTGGTGCACGAGCGACAGCGGTGCACCGGCCGGCGCGGTGTTTTGGGGGGTGAGCCCGACCGGGTCCTGCCACGCGTCGGTACCGATCGCCCACATCACGCTGACCACGCCGTTGACGTCGACGAACATCGCGTCGAGCTGGTCGAAGCCGTCCTGGTGTTCCAGCGCGATCGGCGCGCCTGGCGGCGCCGCGGCCGGCGCCGTCAACCCGACAGGGTCCTGCCACGCGCCAGTACCTACTACCCACATCACGTTCACGGCGCCGTCGTTGTCGACGAACAGCGCGTCGAGCTGATTGGGTCCGCCCTGATGTCCGAGGGCGATCCATGCCCCGGGCGGCGCGGCGTTGCGTGCAGTGAGTCCGACCGGTTCGTGCCACGGGTCGCCGTCAATCGCCCACATGACGTTCACGACACCGTTGACGTCGACGAACAGAGCGTCCAGCTGATCGTCAGATGCCTGATGCTTCAGCGCGATAGGCGCACCGGCCGGTGCCGTATGTGGCGGCGTCAGCCCGGCAGGTCCCTGCCACGCCCCGGTGCCAACCACCCACATCACGTTCACCGCGCCGTCGTTGTCGACGAAGAGCGCGTCGAGCTGGTTGTCGCCCTGACGCGCTAGCGCGACGGGCGCGCCAGGCGGCGCGGTGCCCGGAGGCGCGATGCCCACGGGGTCAGCCCACGTTGCGGGCGCGACGGTCCACATGACGTAGATCGCGCCGTCGGTGCCGACGAACACGGTGTCAACCTGCTGCTCGGTCTGGTTTTCGAACGTGAGCCCGACGCCAGCTGGAAACACCGGTGTGACGGGATATTCACAGCCGACTAGCTGGCCGTTGCCAACGCGTCCGACCATCGAGAAGCACGCGTTGTTCGCGACGTTGAACATCACGTAGTCATCCTCGCTCGTGCGCTCCACAAACCGCAACGGAGTTGCATCACTCCAGGTGTCCATCGCAATGTCGATCTGCTGACGGCCCTTCGGGCTGATCGGCCCGTTGATCGAATACGGCACGACTGCGCCCGGCCAGCGACTCGTCCGGCGATCATCACGAATGGTTCCCACGGCACGCTCCTTACGGTCATTGGCAATTCATTGCGACGAGCCGATCCTGCACGCGAGGACGCCACCGCGCCACGTGGGAGCCCCCCCTGACTTTTGCGGTGCGCACCGAGGTGATTGAGCCAGGTGCGCCCTTGGCACCACGATCGCCACCGCGGCGGTGTGGGCCGTTCTTCAAGGCGTTGACGGCGTGGGCTCAAGCGAGCGGTCGACGCGTGGGCGGATGCGTCGGGGGCGGTTTGCTGACGCCGAGACCGTACGATGGACGGAGTGGGGCTGCAAAGCTACTTCCGCCTGCTCTTCGGGCTGACGTTCGTCCTCGTCGGCGTGGCGGTGGCGCGCACCGGGATCATCGCTCGGTGGCTTGGGTGGATCGCGGTGCTCGGCGGATTGCTGTACACGACGGTCGGCATCGCGGTCGGCCACAGCGGCCTTGACAAGCCAGGCGGCCCCGTCATCTCGCTGCTGTTCGTGATCTTCATGGTTGGCGTCCTCGTCGCCGGCCTGCGAACGAACGAGCTCGCCAACACCGCCCGCGACTGAGACGCCGACATGCGATCGGCTCCTGTCGGGGTAGGCCTCACCGTTGCCTGTGAAGAAGCTGGGCAGCGCGCTCTGAAATACTGGGGACGTGGCTGATCTGCCCCCCTTGGGTGATCTGCAGGCGCAGATCATGGTCACCCTGTGGCGTATCGAGGCTGGAACGGTTGAGCAGGTGCGCGCCGGGCTGCCACCGCGCTACCGCGGTGCGTACACGACCGTGCAGACGGTGCTCAATCGTCTGGCGGAGCGAGGGTTGCTGGCCCGCAAACGTTCCGGGCAGGCGATCGTGTACCGGCCGATGCTGACCGAAGCGCAATACCTGTCGCGTTCGATTGAGTCGACCCTGTCGTCGGCGAGTCCCGACGCGCGTAGCGCCGCGTTGGCGCAGCTCATCGGAGGGCTGCGGACAGACGAGCTTGCCGACCTCCAGCGCCTCGCCGAAGAGGTCAGGGATGCCCGCGTGGGCAAGCGCACGTGAGCCTCATGCTTGCCGTACTCGCCGGTGGCGCGATCACCGCGCCGCACCTGTTGCGCTTAGACGCGGCACATCCGGCCACGGCCGCAATGATCTGGCTGTCGGCCGTGTGCCTGCGCGCTCCTGGCCTTGTTTGTCGCCGCCCGGGTGATCTTCGATGTTCCCGCGAGCGAGCTGTTTGGGCTCGTCACGCACTGGTGCTGGCACACGATCCCGGTCATCACGGCGCAGCTGGGTCTCAGCGGGCATCGCGTCGGCGATCTGGCGCTCCTGGCTCCGCTGCT
>JBOGYT010000002.1:0-12462 GCA_050696955.1 Solirubrobacteraceae bacterium
GGCTGGGGGCCTGGGATCAGCCCCGGCAGCGCTGATGGCTGGCTCGACCGGCAGATGGGCGTGATGACGATTGATGGAAGGCCGATCGCGGTGTCGATGGCCACAACGGCGGGCGACCACGGAACCGGCACGCAGAACCTCACCGCGATCGCCAACTGGGTCGCCACGCATGTTGATGCCAGCGCAGCGCCGCGTCGAGCGACGTGCTGAGCCGGTCGGCCATGAGCCCGCACGCGGCTGGTTGGCGACGCTGAACCCGATCCTGCGGGGTTGGGCAGCGTCATTCCGCTACGCCTCGGCAAAGCACACCTTCTCGTACCTGGGGTACTTCACCTGGTAGCGAGTGAGGCGCTCGCTGCACGGCTGACGGTCTGGGTGGTGTCCGGCTTTGCCGACGACTCGTTGCTTCCGCAGCCCGCACTGGTAGTAGCAACGAACAGGAGAATCGCCCAGACCTCGGCAGGCCGGTCAGCGTCAGGCTGGTCGTGGAGCGCCCAGTGATGGGCCTGATGCTTCGCTTGATTGAGGCCAGAGCCTCGTCGCAGGCGAAGGTGTAGACGTAGCGCTTGGGTCCCTGTGGTTTGCGGATGATCCGCTGGCCGAGGAACACCAGGGCCCACGTCGATGTAGAAGAGCCGCCACGACGACGTTGTTGACCCTGACGTGGTTGACGGATACCGTCCTGCCCAAGTGCTCGAGCGTGAGCCGATCGATAGGTCGTACGTCAAGTGCCGCAGGCCGATTTGTCTCGGAGTCACGGGCAGTTGAACCAATCGCCCCGATATAACAAGGTCGTCGACTCGAGTTCATAGCGGAGTGGCAAGGCGCTCGACGAGCCCGCGAGGCGTCAGCACGGCGATCGGCGGCTCCGGTAGGTTCGAGGAGGTCGCGATCACCGGTGACGATCGCGTCGGCTCGTGTGGCGACTGCAAGTGCGACGAGGTAGTCGTCGTGCGGGTCGCGGCACACTGCTGGATGCGGCGTCGGGGCGTCCGCGACATGCGTCGTCTGCGATCCAAGGTCGGTGACGAACCGGACTGCCTCGTCGAGTGAGAGGTAGCGGCGCAGGCGTGGCCGCTCGGCGAGCTGAGTAGTTCAATTCGGCCGTCGAGGGCGGCGTCCAGCACGAGCGCCGATGGAGCGAGTGGCGAGCGGGCAAGCGCCGCCGACACCAGGACGTTGGCGTCCGCGACGACGCGGATCACGCGGCGTGTTCGGCGCGCGCCGCGCGAAGCTCCTCTTGGACGAGCGCCGTCGCGTCATCCTCATCGAGATCGCTACGCGCGCGTATGCGCGCCACCAGCGCACGCAGATCCATCGCGCGTACTGCGCGCTCGACGATCTCGCCCTCGCTCACCTGGGCGTCCGCCGCGCAGGCTGCGAGCAACGAGGCGACCTCTTGGTCGAGGTCGAGGGTCACCCGTTGACGCTGCATGCGTGGATGGTAACCGTCCGCACAACAGCGCTCACGCGTTCCATCCGTGGCAATTCGTACGGTGCGTGTATGGGAGCGTCATCTCGCAATGCGCCGTGCCCCGTGTGGTAGCGGTCTGAAGTACAGGCGTTGCTGCTTGGCTGCCGGGCAGAGGGAGGACGCGATGGCGCGCCTTGAGGACGCCGTAGGAACGCGTATCTCAAGCTGGGCCGCTACGCGGTTTCGGGATGAGCTCGAGGTAGCGCTCGAGCTGTTCGCCGCGACTGATGTGGACGATGGGAGACGACTGATCGATGGGGTCGCCGCTCTTGAGCTCATACGCTTCGTGCCGCCGCGCCGGTGCGCCGCGCCCACCGTCTTCACCGTCGAGGGCGATCCGATCGTCGATGGGCAGGCCCGCTGGGCTCTGAGGGAGGTCGCGGTGGCGCTCGAACGACTCGACTCACCCCCGCATCTCGCGTTGGTGGGCGCGCGGAGAGGCATGTTGGCGAGACCCTTGAGTGGACGGTCGAGCGTGCGCGGGCGGTTGCGCGCCGCAGGTCGCTTCCCAGGGGCGCAGTGTGCCTGGAGAGCAGCCTGACCGCGCTGCCGGGACGTGTATCCGTGGGGACGTTCGTGTTGACCGAGCAGTCGCTGCTGTTCACCACGATGTCGGAGACTCGGCTGGACGGTGCGATCGAGTTCGTCCGGGAGCGCCTCGGTGAGCGTGCCGAGCTGTGCGAGCGGACCGTCACGCCGTTCGAGCCCGGGCTGGCACGAGAGCGATACGCGGTGCCGAAGCGGCGCGAGCCTCCGCCCGGGCTCACCGTTGCGGCGGCACGCGATCTCGAGCGCCAGTTGGTCGACGACCACTACAGCCGGTGGATCGACGAGCCGCTTCAGACGTTGGGCGGTTGCACGCCGCGCCAGGCTGCAGGCGGCGGCGCGCGCGACGAGCTTGAGCGGCCGCTGCGCGCGATCGAGAACCGTGCCGAGCGCACGCGACGCAGTGGCGTCGCGTGGCCGGATCTGAATTGGCTGCGAGCGGAGCTCGGGATGCACGGCGACTCGCTCGCGGCATAGGGTCCGTCGTTTGACGGCGGCCATGGGAATCTCCCCATAGGCGGCCGCTGAATCTCCCCACTGGCGGCCACTGGATCTCCCCATGGTGGCCATCGGATCTCCCCACCAAGCTCGGTCGCAAGACATCGGAGGTGTCGATGATCCGACAGCGGCTGCTCGACAAGGGGCTCGTGTACGCGACCGAGGACTACGGCTACGTCGACTACACGGTGCCGCGCTACGGCGCATTCATGGCGCGTTACATGCCCTACCGGGCTCCCTGACCGCGAAAGCAAACGCCCACGGTCTGAGGTGTCGCTGCGCTGGAACCGGCGCGCTCGTCACGCGCTCGATCTGGGCACACGCTACTCCGGTTCTTCTTCACGATCGGTGTCTATCGACGCTCTGATAGATGGCCCGCCGAGACCTCGAGATCGTCGAGCAGGCTCCCGCCCACCAATTCCTCCTCATCGGCCGATCCGGCGGCGAGCATCGCGATCGACGGGCCTGGGTCCCAGCGCGCCGCTGCCTCGCCGAACCGACTCGGGTTGCGCTCACGAAACGGGGCTACGACGACGGTGAGGCACGTGGTCCACCTTGGACGACTGGTCGCGTCCGCTCGGCGAGCGAGGATGTCGCACGTGATCGCTCTGCACGCCGTCTGGTCATGCGCCTCGCAACTGTGCGTGTGGGGTGAGGATTCGGAACGGCCGGGGCGGGCGCCTGCGCGACGCGGACGCCCGCCAAGCAGGCCGCGCCCCCGCGCCCACCCGTTCGCGTGCTCTACGGCGCAGCTCGGCGATCGGCTGCAAGTGCTTGGCGGGGGGCCTGCGCTGGAGGGGCGTTCGGAGTGCAGCCTCAACCTCATGCTGCCCTCGGCGAAGGACGGGCCGCGGGCCTCGCCGGGGCTGCTGTGCGCGGACGACGGCGGGCGCGCAGGCCGGCCGGACCGGCTCGATGCATGGGTCGTGCCGGCGATCGCAGTCGCGCCGGCCGGTGCCCTCGATCTGCTGCTCGCGCTGCCGCCGGCGTGCCCGCCCGGCCTGGCAGTGGGGGACTCGCTGCGCTTTCTCGTCGAGGCGGGCAAGCTCGCGCTCGAGCTCGTCGCCCGCGGACGGGTTCTGCCGGAGCTCGCGCGCGACGGAGACCGCTGGGTTGCTCGCTGGCGCCCGGTGACCGACGATCCCGGCGACGCCGAGCGCGTCCGGCTGCTCGTCCGCTCGGCGCCCGCGCTGCTGCGGGCCGAGCTTCCGATGCCGGACGAGGGCAATCCGCCGGCTGCCATCGTGGGCGATGTGCTGGCGGCCATCGTCGACGGGTGCGCGCGGAGCTTCGCGGCCGGCACGATCCGAGCCGGCCGGACGCGGCGCGGCCCGGCGGGCGCCGTCGACACGTGGCTCGCCGCGCTCGCGAGGCCCGACCCGGAGGTGACCGCGGACGCGCGCGAGCTCGCGGCGGTCGCCGAGTCGCTCGAGCACTGGCGCGGGTTCGGACTGCAGGACGCGGCGAAGCGCTCCTTCCGCACGTGCTTTCGGCTGTCAGCTCCCGACGCGGACGGCGCGCCCGCACCTGCTGCGGACGAGATGAGCGGGGCACCTTCATGGCGCGTCGAGATCCTCGTGCAGGCCAAGGACGACCCGAGCGTCCTCGTTGCAGCGCAGGACGTCTGGTCGTCCAACGGCAGTGGGCTGACCGTTCTCGGTCGCCGGCTCGCGAACCCGCAGGAGCGGCTGCTCGGCGGTCTCGGTCACGCGCTGCGCCTGTGGCCGGAGCTCGAGCCGGCGCTGCGCGACGCCGCGCCGACTGGTCTGGATCTCGAGCCCGAGGCGGCATACCGCTTCCTGCGGGAGGTCGCGCCTGCGCTCGAGCAGGGCGGCTTCGGCGTGCTCGCGCCGGCCTGGTGGGACGAGCGGGTGCGCGTCAAGCTGCGCGCCAGCCCGAGCGAGGGCGCCAACGAGGACGGCCTCGGACTGCTGGGCATCGACGGGCTGTGCGCGTACGAGTGGCGCGTCGCGGTCGGTGACGCGACGCTGTCGCTGGCCGAGCTGCGGGAGCTGGCGGCGCTGAAGCTGCCGCTCGTCAAGGCGCGCGGGCGCTGGGTCGCGCTGCGCCCGGAGGACGTCGAGGCGGCGCTGGCGTTCTTCGAAGGCCGGGCGGAGCGTGGCGAAATGCCGGTGGGCGAGCTGTTGCTGGCGGAGCTCGCTGCCGCCGCGCCCGCGGCCGGGCTTGCGCACGCGGAGATCGAGGCTCAGGGCTGGCTGAAGGAACTGCTGCGTGGTGACGGTGAGCGCAAGCTCGAGCTGCTGGCGACGCCCGCGGCGCTTGTGGGCACGCTGCGCCCCTACCAGGAGCGCGGGCTGGCCTGGCTGTTCTTCCTGTCGCGTATCGGGCTTGGCGCCTGCCTCGCCGATGACATGGGGCTCGGCAAGACGGTCCAGCTGCTGGCGTTGCTGCTCGCCGAGCGCGAGCATCGCGCCGGTGATCGCCGCAAGCGGCTTGCTCCCACGCTGCTCGTCTGCCCGATGTCGGTCGTCGGCAACTGGGAGCGCGAGGCCGAGCGGTTCGCGCCGAGCCTGCGCGTCCAGGTTCACCATGGTCGCGAGCGGCTGGCGGGGCGGGCGTTCGCGCGCGCGGCGCGGGCGAGCGACCTCGTCGTCACGACCTACGCGCTCGCCACGCGCGACAACGAGACGCTCGGCGCCGTCAACTGGGAGCGGATCGCGCTCGACGAGGCGCAGCACATCAAGACGGCGACGGCGCAGCAGACGCGCGCGATTCGCGCGCTGCGGGCGCGCCATCGCGTCGCATTGACCGGCACGCCGGTCGAGAACAGGCTCAGCGAGCTGCACTCGATCATGGACTTCCTCAACCCGGGGCTGCTCGGGTCGGCGGCGAGCTTCCGGTCGCGCTTCGCGACGCCGATCGAGCGCTACCGCGATCCGGAGGCGACGGCTTGCCTGCGACGCGCGACGGGTCCGTTCATTCTGCGCCGGCTCAAGACCGACAAGGAGATCGTCGGCGACCTGCCGGAGAAGATCGAGATGAAGGTCGACTGCCACCTGACCCGCGAGCAGGCGACGCTCTACCAGGCGGTCGTCGACGAGTTGCTCGAGAAGGCCGCCCAAGCCGAGGGGATCGAGCGCCGCGGGATCGTGCTCGCGGCGCTGATGAAGCTCAAGCAGGTCTGCAACCACCCGGCGCACCTGCTCAAGGATCGCTCAAGGCTGCAGGGGCGCTCGGGCAAGCTCGTGCGCGTCGAGGAGATCCTCTCCGAGGCGCTCGCGGAAGGTGATAAGGCGCTGTGCTTCACCCAGTTCGCCGAGTTCGGGCACCGGCTCCATGCGCATCTGCAGGAGCGGCTGGGACGCGAGGCGCTGTTCCTGCACGGCGGCACGTCGCGGGCGGCGCGCGACGAGATGGTGGCGCGCTTTCAGGGGTCGGACGGCCCGCCGCTGCTCGTGCTGTCGCTGAAGGCCGGCGGAACCGGGCTGAACCTCACCGCGGCCAACCACGTCGTGCACTTCGATCGCTGGTGGAACCCGGCGGTCGAGGACCAAGCGACCGATCGGGCATTCAGGATCGGTCAGCGCAAGAACGTCCAGGTACGCAAGATGCTATGCGTGGGCACGCTGGAGGAGCGCATCGATCGCATGATCGAGGACAAGAAGGATCTGGCGCAGCGCATCGTCGGCACCGGCGAGGCGTGGCTGACGGAACTCGACACGGTGCAACTGCGCGAGCTTGTCGCGCTGTCGGGCGCCGCGGTTGCCGAGGCATAGTGGACCGCTGGGAATTCCACGAGCAGGCGCGCCCCCTGGAGGCCGACGGCGGCATCCCGGCGCGCAGCAGGCGCGGGACGATCGGCGAGACGTGGTGGTCACAGCGCTTCATCGAACTGCTCGAGTCCTTCGGCGTCGGCTCGCGCCTGAAGCGGGGACGCAACTACGCGCGCCGCGGCCAGGTCTGCGAGCTCGAGGTCGAGGCCGGCATCGTGCTGGCTGAGGTGCAGGGCTCGCGCCACACGCCCTACCGCGTCCGGATTCGGACGAAGGTCCTGTCCGAGCCCCAGTGGCGCCGCGCGGAGCAGGCGATGGCCGATCAGGCGCTGCCACTCGCCCAGCTGCTCGCGGGCGAGATGCCCCACGACATCGAGGACATCTTCGCCACATGCAAGCTCAAGCTCTTCCCGGCCTCCGGCCGCGAGCTGAAGGCCACCTGCACGTGTCCGGATTGGGAGAACCCGTGCAAGCACATCGCCGCCGTCTACTACATCCTCGCCGAGCGCTTCGACGAGGATCCGTTTGCGATCTTCGCCTGGCGCGGGCGCACGCAGGACGAACTGCTCGAGCGGTTGCGGGCCGTTCGCGCACGGTCGCTGGGAGGCGGAGTCGCACCGGTCGGGGTCGACGAGCCCGTCGATGGTGGCGGCGCCGCCCGACCACTGGCCGAGCTCATCGACGACTTCTGGGGCAGCGGTCCCGAGCTCGCCGAGCTGCGTGTCAGCCCGCTCGCAGGGACGGCGCCCGATGCCGTGCTGCGCCGGCTCGGACCGAGTCCGGTTCAGACCGCGTCGGGACGCGACGTCGCCGAACTG
The DNA here is from genome assembly GCA_050696955.1 of Solirubrobacteraceae bacterium. GTDB lineage: Bacteria > Actinomycetota > Thermoleophilia > Solirubrobacterales > Solirubrobacteraceae > CADCVQ01. Next base: position 7,071 of record JBOGYT010000002.1, read on the forward strand.
CTCGCGCCCGCATACTCGAGACTCGCGGAACTCGCGGAGCGCCGGGCGCTGCAGTAGCCGTGTGGGCACCGCGCGGCGCGGAGTAAGGAAGCGTCCGTCAACGCGTTGCGTGTTTGGGCGCCGTGTCGCGGCGTTCGGGGCCGCCCGGCCTCTTGCGAATACGGCCGGTATGCGCTGCGGGACCGTGCGGCTTCGAGCATCCACGATCCGGCATCCAAGCGTGTGTCACGAGCGCTGAAGGAGGAGTCCATGTAGGTGACTCTTGGTAGGCGGTGCTGTGCGAGGGATGGAGGATTGCTGGCCGTCCGGCGTCGGCCCTGTGGGGGCGGGCGTCAAGTCGCCCTGTGCTGCGTTGGCTGAAGACCGTTGTGGTGAGCGACAGGGAACGGCGCGGCTGGATCGTGTCAGGCGGGGATCGGGAAGACGTCTGGAGCGCCTGGCTGGGAAGGTCTGGCGGGGTGTCGCTGTTGAAGCGTCGTAAGCCGAAGATGGCGTCGAAAGCCGAGGGTTGGTTTGGCCCTGGCGATGAGCTTGGTGGATATCCGTGTTCTGGCCAGGCGGCGCCCGGCGTAGAGGCGGCGTGAGCCTGGTCTGCGGCTCTTGCATGGAACGTGAGACGGGCGAGCGTTGATACCGGCCGCCCGGGTCTGCGGGCCTGTGGGTCGCGAGCGGGAGCGTGCCGAGGCAGAAACCGAAGGCATTGAGTACCGACGCGACGCTCGCTGGCGGACCGGCTCGTAGTAGCCGAGAAATCGCTGCTCGCTGGGGTGGCGGTGGGGCGAAGGGGGCCGGCTTATCAGGAATGTCAATTCGATCAACCGGGGCCTGTGGGCCTCGGGAGGAAGCGAAGGTGAACATGCCAGCGTCGCGGGACAAGCCGTTTGCGATTCCCAAGCCGATGGTCTGGGAGGCGTGGCGGCAGGTCAAGGCGAACAAGGGTGCGCCGGGAGTGGACGGGCAGGCCCTGGAGGAGTTCGAGGCTGATCTGAGAGGCAACCTCTACAAGATCTGGAATCGGATGAGTTCGGGGTCTTACTTTCCGCCCCCGGTCAGGGCGGTCGAGATCCCCAAGGCGCATTGTGATGGGGTTCGAGTGCTCGGCGTGCCGACGGTCGCAGACAGGATCGCTCAGACGGTCGTGGCCATGTACTTGGGGCCGCTGGTGGAGCCGAGGTTCCACCGCGATTCCTATGGCTATCGGCCGAACAAGTCGGCCCTGGATGCGGTCGGGACATGCCGGGCGCGGTGCTGGAAGTTCGACTGGATCATCGATCTTGATGTCCAGAGGTTCTTCGATACGGTGCCGTGGGACCTCGTCGTCGAGGCGGTCGAGGCGGTCACCGACTGCCGCTGGGTGCTGCTGTACGTCAAGCGGTGGCTGGCTGCCCCGCTGCAACGCCCGACTCACCGTGTCGTGCATTGCAAGAGCAGGCGGCAGGCCGAGGACGTGCTTGGCGCGATCGCCGCACGGATGCAGGAAGTGGGCTTGCGCCTGCACCCCGACAAGACGAGGATCGTCTACTGCAAGGACAGCAACCGTCGAGGAGCGCACGAGCACACCTCCTTTACCTTCCTCGGGTTCGCCTTCCGGCCACGGGAGGCACGGGGCAAGGACGGTGGAAGCTTCACCGGGTTCTTGCCCGCGATCAGCCCCGAGGCGCTCAAAGCCAAGAGCGCCAGGCTCCGCGACCTGCGGATCCACCGGCGCACCAACCTGTCGCTAGACGACCTGGCGCGATGGCTCAATCCCATCGTTGCCGGGTGGATGAACTATTACGGCCGGTACTACCGAACCGCGATGGACCCCCTCCTGCAACGCGTCAACACCTACCTGATGCGCTGGGCCGGGAACAAGTACCGGCGACAACTGCGAGCCCACCGACGGTTTCGGCGATGGTGGACCGGACTGCTCGATCGACAGCCCGGCCTCTTCGCGCACTGGACGTGGGTTCGCGGCTACGTCTGACTTGCCGACGGGTGAGAAGAGCCCGGTGACGGGAGACTGTCACGCCGGGATCCGAGGGAGCCGGGGGCTGCGATGCCCCCGGCCACCCGACCCACAACTCGTTTTCGGACGATCCCTTAAAGGCCCAGGCGCACAAATGGGTTGTTGCCGTGTGCCAACCGCGTGAGGTACGGTCGGGCGACGATGACACGTGACGGGCCTGACCCGCCCGGTACACGTAGTGGCGACGAAGGCCGAACGTCGAGCGGCGCGCGTTTCGGTGGGCGCCTACCACGAGGCCGAGCTCGCGAAGCTCATCGGGCACGTCCGCGCGGGCCTGGCACGGTATGACGCGGGCGCCATCGACGCCTTTGAAATTCGACGAGATCGTCCATCGGTACAAACGTGCCACCCAGAAGCTGTGGAGCTTCTGCACAGGTTCGGGCGCCCACGTCGAGGTGGCGGCCAGGAAGCTTGAATGCGCGACCAGGACGAGCTGCCTGACTGGTGGGCCGCCGGCGAGCCTTGGCGGCGCGCGTGACGAGCGATCGACGTCTCGCCCCGATGCAGGGTGATGCAGCATGCTGCATACGGTGATATGTTTTCCTGCATGCGGACCACCGTCGATCTGCCTGACGAGCTGCTGACACAGGCGCGCAGCCGCGCCGCCGACGAAGGCACGACCCTCACCGCTCTGCTGGCCGACGGGCTGCGGCTCCGGCTCGCGCGGCGTGTGCCGCCCGCATCGGCTCGCCGCCCGCTGCCCGTGTCTCGCAACAGCGGGGGTACGCAGCCGTGGATCGACCCGGGCTCCAACGCGTCGCTGCTGGATGCCGCGGACGACGACAGTGCTGCTGCCTGACGTCAACGTCCTGCTCGCCGGCTTTCGCACCGATCACATCCACCATCCGCCGGCGCGCTCGTTTCTGGAGGACGCGCGTTCGCAAACGGTGACCATCGCCGTCAGTGATGTCGCGCTGAGTTCACTGGTGCGCCTTGCGACGAACCCACGCGTCTTCGTGCAGCCGGACACCGTCGACGCGGTGCTCGACTACATCGACGCGCTGCTGGACCCGCCCGTGCAGGTCGTCACTGCGGGACCCGGGCACTGGCCTCGCTTTGCCGGTTTGTGCCGGGAGCTCAACCTGCGAGGCAATCTCGTGCCGGACGCGTACCTGGCGGCGCTGGCATTGGAGCAACGAGCCGAGCTCGTGACGTTCGATCGCGGTTTCGGGCGCTACCCACGGCTGCGCTGGCGCTGCTTGCTCGACGCCTGAATCGGTAGCACCTCGGTTGGGCCTCCGCAAAAACACCCCGATCAGCAGCCTGTTTCTCTCGTCTTGATCCGATCGCCCCGTTTGCAACGGCGGTTGAGCGCCGTACGCACATAGCGTGGCGAGTCTGACGGTTGGGCAGCTGGCTCATGGCCACGGGACGTCGAGTGCTCGGGCTGCGGTGCTGAGCTTCATCACCAATCGATGGGGATTGTCGGGTAGTGGCTCGAGATCGTGAGCCTCGTAGAACGCTGCAGCACGGTCGTCAACGGCATCGACGACAACGAGGCGCCCTCCAGCGGCCCGCGCGGCCCGCAGGATCGTGGTGAGAGCATGTACGAGCAGCTCCGCGCCCAGACCTCCGCCATGCAGTCGCTGGTCGAGGGCGAGTTTGGCGAGAAGGATCGCCGGAATCCTGCTCGGCGCGCCGCGCCCGATGCGTCGCGGCGTCTGTTCGCGTTCGATGAGGAAGGGGGCGACGGCGAAATAGCCGATGACGCAGTTCGAGGCGTGCTCGACAAGCACATACGTACGCGTCCCCCGCCTGGTCGCATGGCGACCATGCTTCTTGAGCCAGTCGCTGAGGCCGGGATCGCCGCAGTAAAATGAGTCGAGGTCGTGTGCGTCAGCGAGCGGCTCGAGGCGATGGCTCACCCCGCCGTGATCCGTTTGCCGCGACGGGCATTGCGGGCCACTCGGGCCAGGCGAGGCGCTTCGTCGGGCGAGTCGAGGGCCGTGATGAGCTCATCGAAGTAGGTCGCGGGTACGACGGTGGATGCTCGCTGCGTGACGAGAAGCTCGGCACGCTCCAGTGCGGCGACTACGACGAACGACGACACGGACTCGCCGGCGAGCGCTGCGCCCTGCTCTATCTGTTCGCGTTGGTCCGTGGTCAGCCGCGCCTCGAAACGATCCGCTCGTGTAGCCATCGATACCTCTCCGTAGTTCCGTACAGCTGTACGGAAGCGAATGCAGAACGGCAAGCCACGCCTGCCTGGTCGGCCGGCCGCGAGCTCGGCGGGGCGGGCGACAAGCCGTCAGCGGGGAGCGCGACGACGGCGAATCGGTAGCCACTGAACACCGACAGCTACGACAAGCTGCTGCACGGTCAGGACGGGCTGTGGCCGCGGATCTTCGGGCGCACGGTGCTGCTCGCGGCGATCGTGACGCTCATCGACATCGCCTTCCCGCTCGCCTGGTCATGGCGCGCGTGCTGCCGCCGCGCTGGCGCACGCTGGCGTTCCTCGCGGTCGTCGTGCCGCTGTGGTCGTCGATCCTCGTGCGGATCTTCGGCGTCGCTGCGGACTATCCGTTCGGCGCGGCGCTCGCGTCGCTGACGCTCGTGACGCTCATGGGCTTTCTCTTCATCTCGCGCCGAGCGGGCGCCCTGGAGAACCTCTGATGGGCGCCGGGAGCCTGCGCTCGCGACTCGGTTTCGGCGCCGCGGCCGCCGTCGGCTTTGCGTTCTTGTACCTGCCGCTCGTGATCGTCGTGCTGTACGCCTTCAAAGAGGCGAACATCAACTCGTGGCCGTTACCCGGCTTCTCGACGCGCTGGTTCGAGGTCCTCGCCGACGACCCGGCGCCGCGCGAGGCGGCCTGGCTGAGCGTCCGCATCGCGCTCTTCTCGACGGCGTTCGCGCTCCTGCTCGGCACCGGCCTGGCGTTGGCGTTCGCGCGCCACTTCCGCGTCATGCAGGCCGCGAACTTCGTCGTGATCCTGCCGATCATCCTTGCGGGCGTCATCACCGGCGTGGCGCTGGCGAGCTTTCCTCTTCGCCGGCATGCCTCTGTCGATCCGGACGGTGATCATCGGCCACACGACATTCTGCATCGTGCTCGTGTTCACCAACGTGCTCGCGCGGCTGCGGCGCACATCGACGTCGCTCAGCGAGGCGTCGGCCGATCTCGGAGCGAGCGGCTGGCAGACGTTTCGCGACGTCGTGTCGCTGCCGCTCATCGCGGCGGCGGCGCATCTCATGCGCGACGAGGGCGCGGGAACCCGCGTGGTCCAGGGCGAGTAGGGCTACCGTTCATCCTGCATGAGCGAGATGACCTGGCCCGTTGCCGCCGGCTCGTTGCTGCTGGGTTTCGCCGTCGCGCAGGCGACGGGCGTGCGCCCGCTGGGCGGCCTCGTCCTGGTCGCGGCCGCGGCGTGGTGCGCGCTGCGCTGG
>JBOGYT010000003.1:0-7555 GCA_050696955.1 Solirubrobacteraceae bacterium
GCGCTCGAGCGGCTCTCCGACGAAGAGCGCGCCGCGCTGCTGGCCGACCTCGTCGGCGAGCGCGCGAACCGGCGCCACCGGCCCGGCCGCGGCCTGGAGTCGCTGCGCTACCGCTTCGAGATCGTCAGCGACTACGGCGCGTTCCGCGACCTCCAGCGCCACCGCATGCTCACGTGCCAGTGGCAGACGCTGACGCCCGACCTCGGCGCCGGCGTGCCCGACGAGGTCGAGGAGGCCGGCGTCGGCGACGAGTATCGCCGCGCGCTCGACGTGTCAGACCAGGCCTACGAGGCGCTGCTCGACGCCGGCCACGACCGCCGCGCGGCGATGTACGCGCTGTGCCTCGGCTACCGCCTGCGCTACGTCCTGGACCTCAACGCCCGCGAGGCGATGCAGCTCATCGAGCTGCGGTCGGGTCGCGAGGGCCACCCGGCCTACCGCGCGGTCGCCCACGCCATGCACGAGCGCATCGCCGCCGTCCACCCCACCGTCGCCGCCGCGATGACCCACATCGACCGCGAGACCGAGCCGCGCCTCGAGCGGATCGTCTCCGAGCTGCGCACGCAGCAGAAGCTCGACGCGTTGCAGGCCTAAGCCGTGCCGCGGGCGCCTGACCGGGCGGGTGGCCTGCCGGTGCTACTCTCCCGCGGCCGGGGGACGACGGAGCCATGTGGCCGGCAGATCCCCGGTACCCGTATCGCAGCGATGCCAGCGACCCGCGCACACGACCACGCATTCCCAGTCGATGGCTGACGAGACGCGTGCCGAGCACGTCAACCGGATGGGCAGCCTGTCCGTTCGCAGCGAGCGCGACGGCGACATGTACGTCATCGAGCTCCACGGCGAGCTCGACCTCGACGGCGCGCCCGCGGTCGAAGAGGAGCTCCTGCGCTCCGAGGACAGCGACGCGACGTCCATCGTCGTCGACCTCAGCCGGCTGGAGTTCATCGACTCGACCGGCATCCGGCTCATCGTCATGGCGGCCAAGCGCTGCGACGAGGGCCGCCTGACGCTGCTGCGCGGCCCCAAGCAGGTCCACCGCGTCTTCGAGATCACCGATCTCGCCGACCGGCTGCCGTTCGCCGACGCGTAAGCGCCATCCGCAAGACGATGGGGCGCTCCCGCAAGTAACCGCCCTCCGGTCAGCCCCCGTAGGAGTGCGCGTCGCGGAGGGGGCGCTTATGCCGCCGAGGCGGCGATGTCCACCGACGAAGCCGGCGCGACGAGGCCGTGCTCCAGGGCGTAGCGCATCGCCCCGGTGCGATTGTGGACGTCCAGCTTGCGATAGATGTTCGTGAGGTGGAACTTGACGGTCTTCTCGCTGATCCACAGCTCGCGGCTGATCGCTTTGGTACTCAAGCCGCGCGAGATCGCCTCGAGCATCGTCAGCTCGCGCTGTGTGAGATTCGTGGGCGCGGCAGCGGCCTCGGCGGCCTCGGGAACCGGTCGGTAGACCACCTCCGCGACGATCTGACGCAACACGGACGCCAGGTCGCGCGGATCGATCCGCTTGCCGATGTAGGCAGTGGCGCCCGCCGAGAGCGCCTCGGTGATCTGCTCGGGCTCCTCTGACGCCGAGAACATCACCACCTTGACGTCGGGATGGCGTTGCTTGATGAGCTTCAGGCAGGCAACCCCGCCCATGGTGGGCATCCGGTGATCGAGCAGCACAAGATCCGGTTCGTGCTCCTCGACGAGCGCGACCACCTCGTCACCGCACCCTGTCACGGCCACGATCTCGACGTCCTCGGCGGCCTGCAGCGCGCCGCGCACCCCGCCAAGAAACAGCAGATGACCTTCCGCCACGCATACGCGAATCGTCATGATTCCCCGTCCTTTGCCGCGCCTCGCCGTTGCCGGCGCAAACGCGATCACCACGCCCGATCTCCGATCGACCGGTCCTGGCAGCTAGCCTGCCCGACGGTCCGCCGGCCGGCAATAGACCAGCCGGGTGCTTTGCGTTCAGTCGCGTGAACGCATGTATCACGCGCCGCCGCGCGGCGCTCTTCGCTTCGGACGGGTCCAGCCGGGACCTGAATCGGGCGAGCGCAGTTCGCGTGTGCGCCTTGCGGGCGGGGCGATCAAAACCTATGGTTTGAGCCGGCGGTAGGGGGTGACGGCATTGGTGCCCCTTCAACAGCGTCGGGCAGTGGCCAGGCCGCGGATGGCGGCGTGTCTGTTGCTGATTGGACTGATGACGCTGCTCGGCCCGGCCGCGAACGGCACGGGCGCGACCAGCGCCATCGCCGCAGCATCAGCCGCCGAGGTAGCCGGGACAGCGCGGACCATGCGAGTGGCGGTTCGCCCCCGTACGACGCGGGTCGGCGTGCGAACGCGCTTTCGGATTCGGGTCACGACCCAGTCCGCGGGGAGACGCCATCCGGTGAGGGGGGCAACGGTCCGCTTCGCCGGGCAGGTCGCGCGCACGAACCGGCGTGGTCGCGTGACGTTCGTGCGGAGCCTCCGCCGGGCCGGCCGTTACCGCGTGCGGGCGACCCGCCCGGGTTTCAGGCGCAAGACGGCGCGCGTTTCAGTGCGGCCGGCCGCCTGTAGCGGCCTGCGCGCTGAGCGCAACTCCGACTGCCGGCCGCGGGGCAGCAGCAGCGGCGTTGCCCGCGCGGATTTCAACGGCGACGGATTCGGAGACCTCGCCATCGGAGCACCCGCCGAGGACGTGGTCGTCGGCACGTTCATCGCCCCGCAGGCGGGCCAGGTCTCGATCCTGTACGGCTCCAGCACCGGCCTGCTCGACACCGGCAATCAGATCTTCAACCAGAACAGCCCGAACATCCTCGAGTCGGCCGAGGCGAACGACCGCTTCGGGGACGCGCTGGCGGCAGGGGACTTCGACGGCGATGGGCGCTCCGACCTGGCGATCGGCGCCCCTGGCGAGGATCTGGGCACGATCACCGATGCGGGCGCCGTGAACGTGCTGTACGGAACGGCCGGCGGGTTGTCCTCAGCCCGCAATCAGCTGTTCCATCAGGACACCCTGGGGATCCTCGACCCGGCCGAGGCGGGCGATTCCTTCGGCGAGTCGCTGGCGTGGGGCGACTTTGGAAGAGGGTCGCAGGGAGACCTCGTGATCGGCGTCCCGCTGGAGGATTCCGTCTCGAGCGTCGCCAACGCCGGGTTCGTCGCCGTGCTCTACGGATCGAGCAGCGGCCTGACCACGTCCGGCAACCAGTTCTTCTCACAGGGCGGGACCGGGGACGCCGCCGGCGAGACGGGCGACACCTACGGCGCGACGCTTGCAGCCGGCAACTTCGGCAGGAGCGCCGAGACGGACCTCGCGGTTGGCGCTCCGCTCGAGGATCGCGGCTCGTTCGTGGACGTCGGCGCCGTCCGGGTCATCTACGGCTCGCCGAACGGGCTGGTCACGCCCGGCGACCAGTTCCTCTTCCAGTCCGGGACGATCACCGAGTTCGACCAGAACGACCGCTTTGGCAGCGCGTTCGCAGCCGGCGACTTCGACGCCGACAGCCGCGCCGATCTGGCGGTGGGCGTCCCGCGCGAGGACGTGGGCGGCGACGACAACGCCGGTCAGGTGAACATCCTCTACGGCTCGAGCACCGGCATCAGCGCGCGCGGCCAGATCCTGACCCAGGACACCACGAGCGTGCCCGGGGACACCGAGGGCGACGACCGCTTCGGGGAGGCGCTCGCCGCCGCCAACTTCGGCAACGGCGCGGCGGCTGACCTCGCCGTAGGCTCGCCTGGCGAGGACAGCAGCCTGTCGTTCAGCGGCCTCGAGTCCAGCAACGTGGGTTCCGTGACGGTGCTCTACGGAACGGGGGCAAGCCTCCTCACCGGCACCGGTAGCCAGAGCTTCCACGAGGACAGCGATGGCGTCGGTGGCAGCCGTGACGCGGGGGACGCCTTCAGCTCGGCGCTCACGGCCTGGAACTTCGGCGCCGGCGCCGAAGCGGATCTCGCTGTCGGCGTCCCGGGCGAGGGCGTCGACGGCGAGGACGATGCCGGCTCCGTCAACGTGCTGTACGGATCCTCATCGGGCCTGCGCGGTCCCGGCAGCCAACGATGGACTCAGAACAGCCCGGGCCTGCTCGATCAGTCCGAGAGCGGCGATCGATTCGGCGCCGCCCTCTACTGACGTAGTGCGCGTCCGGTTTGGTCTAACCGTGGCAACGTGGGGCTGTGGCATCGCGATTTGGCCGCCCGCTCGTCGGTGAGACGTACGACGACCGCGATATCCGCGGTCTTCAGCCATCTCGAACGAGCGCACATCGCATGCGGAGCGAGATGGCCCAAACGCACCGGTATACGTGCGTTACGCGGACGATGACACGACCTTCAGTGCCGAGCCGACCGGCACCGGCACGCAATCATCTACGACTGACACAGCCGCGAGAACTCGGCACGCCAGCGCGGCGGGACCCCGGGGTCTTGGACGCACTCGATTCGGACCGGATCGAGTCCCTCGCCGGCGAACGCCTCGACCTCCCGACGGGTGAGCGGCCATGGGGGCCCGTCGGGGGGCCCGTCCACCTCGTCGCGTGCTGTCGCGATCACCAGCAGCGTTCCGCCGGGCGCCACCGAGCTCGCCACGTTCGCGGTCGCATGGGCGTGGTATCGCACCGGCAAGGACTGCACCGTGAGGCTCTCGAGCACGAAGTCGAACGCGTGCATCCACGCGCTGGGCAGGTCGAGCAGGTCGGCGACGCGGTAATCCACAACCGAGTCCGCAAACCGCCGCTGGCATGTCGCGATCGCCGTCGGCGACACATCGAAGCCGATCACGTCAAAGCCGCGCTCGGCGATGAACTCCGAGTCGGCGCCAAGCCCGCTGCCGACGACGAGTGCGCGTCTACCGCGCCCGTCGACATTGCCCGCCCACTGCTCGAGCAACGGGTGAGGTCCACCGCGGTCCCACGGCACGCCGTCATCTCCGGCGGCGGCCGCGACGTACATGCGCTCGAACAGTGCGGTTGGGTCAACCTCGTCCATCGTCGCTGCGCCGAAGCCTACGGGCTGGAGCGTCCCTACTCGGATGCTCAGCGTCGCGCGATGAGCGTCATGCCCTGTTCGATGGTGTCTGCGTGTCCGCACGGTGACGCGGGACTATCGCGCGGTGCGACTAATCAACGTTCTGGTTTATCGCGAGGTGTGAAAACACCGACCGCGATGCGAGACTGGCGCGCCGCCGCTCACATTGCCGCTCGGCGCCTGGCGCGGGCAGCCGCATGTACGACGCCACTCAGTGAGAACTCACGCGACAGCCTGTCCGGCCGATGGCGTTACCGTGGAGGCACGTCTGGAACTGCGAAGGTTTTGGGTGTCCCTGGGCATCGTGGTGCTCGCGACCGGGGTAATGGCCGGGTGGCTCGGATGGAGTGTCGGGGGCGCGCAGACGACGCTCTACGTCGACGATGTCGGGACGGTGCTGGCGGCGCTGGCAGCCAGCCTGTTGTGCTGTTCGGCCGGCCACCGCCAGGTGGGCGCGCTGCGACGGTTTTGGTGGCTGCTGGCAGCGGCATGCGCCGCGTGGATGCTCGGCGAGGTGATCTGGGCGATATATGACCTCGTCCTTCGCGACGCCGTCGGAGTCCCCTCATGGGCGGATGTCGGCTACCTCAGCGCCATCCCACTCGCCGTGGCAGCGCTGTTGTCCCATCCGGCCATGGCAGGCAGTGCCGCACGGCAGGCCCGCTTCACGCTCGACGGTCTGCTCGTAGCGACAGCCCTACTGTTTCTTAGCTGGACGCTCGTTCTCGGGCCGCTCTGGCACACCACCGACCTCACGACGCTCGGCGGCCTGGTCGCGATCGCCTACCCCTTCGGCGACGTCGTGATCGTCTTCTTCATCGTGCTCGCCGTGCGGCGCATGCCGGCGGGAAATCGACTGGGGCTGTGGTGCTTGCTGTTCGGGCTCCTCGCGCTCGCATTGTCCGACAGCCTCTATGCCTACTTGACCGAAGTGCAGGGCTATGACCCCGGAAGCCTGCTCGATGCCGGCTGGTTTGCGGGCTACCTCGCGATCGCACTGGGCGCGTCGTGCTCCCAGAGCCAACAGATCGCCGCGCGCGAACCGCACGCCGACGCCGCCGCGCCGGCATTCGCCGCGTTCGTCGTTCCGTTCGTGCCGATCCTCTGCGCGCTCGGGCTCGTCGCGTTCAAACCCGAGCTCGTACAGGAACTCGATCCCGTCGCGTTCACAGCCGCATTTGGGCTTGTCGTCCTCGTCCTCGCGCGCCAGCTGCTCGTCGTGCGCGACATCGCCGCGCACACCTCACACTGCGACGGGACTCTCCGCGAGCGCCTGCTGGCGGTCACCGGCGCTGCGCTGCCCGAACACTCCGAGCCGGCGGTCCCACCGCTACCGAGGCGCTCGCAGCCATGACGCACTCCGGCCGGGAACCAGATTGGAGCCGCGCCCAGCGGCGGGGACCAACCGTCAGGATCGAGTCACAGCAAGCGACCATGTCCGCCGGGGCGCTGCATGCCCATGCCTCACGATCCCACGCCAAGGTGCAAAGCCTGAACATGTGGATCCTGATGTCCTTGCTCGTCGCCAGCACGACGCTGGCGCTCTACGACCTGTATCTCCTCGCCAGCGTTCTTGCTGGCAACTAGCGCTCGCGGACGTGGCGAACGTCGCGGGTCGCGTTCTACGAGTAGCGGCTGCCGGTCCAAGTTCCATTCGCCGTGGAACTCGTTGCTCGAAGACCTCAAGGCGCTCGTCGCAGACGAGGCGCGCGGCGATCACGCACCCAGATCTCTACACAACCCAGCCCGCTCTTTCCACGTTGTTCCTTGACGTCTCCTGACTCGGATCGCGTACCCAGTCCGGCAGCTGCCCGGTGACCCGGTAGGTCTCGGCGGCCACGACGCAACGAATCAGGGCGCTGGCGAGGTCGTCATGGCCACCATCGGTGGCTTGTATGGGCGCCGGCAGCATGTCGGCGCCGGGCGTGCCGGTGTCGTCGTGCAGATCGAAAGTCTGCTCGGGGGCTTTCGTGCGAACAGGAGAGCCGGCACGGTGAAACGTGGGCGTGGCGATGCTCCATCTCGGCGCAGATCGCAAACGGTGGCCCTCGGTGTTGTCAGCGTCCCAGACAAGAGATAGCTGCAGGTTCCAAGCGGAAGCCGAGTGTACGCGTGTGGTGTCCGTTATTCACGCGCAGGTGTCCTTTGCACGGGATGAAGCGCAATAATTCCCGGCGGGCTATTCCGGCACGATCCTGGGCTTGTCCTCGCTTGTGCGGCGGTTGAAGGACCCGGCGTATGTGTGGCTGCGGAACTGCAGCACCGGGTCGGCGGACGGCTCGATCCCGGGCGGGACGTTCGTCGGGTCGTAGACGAGCCTGCCGGCGGCCTCCTGGTCTTCGTGGACGCGGTCCACGACGAGCCGCCCGACCGTGATCTGGGCGCGCTTCTCCGGCCACTGCTTGGTCATGTCGTCGGTCGGGTCGCCCGGCTCGGCCATCTGGAAGACGAGGTCCCACTCGGCCGGCTCGTCCTGCAGGCGCGTCTTCATCTCGCTGAGGAGGTACTGCGGGGGCAGCCTGCGGTGGGCGGCGGGATCCAGCGCGACGAT
>JBOGYT010000004.1:0-6033 GCA_050696955.1 Solirubrobacteraceae bacterium
ACGCGCTCGTCGCCGGGCTGGACGATGCCGGCGCCGCGGCCATCGCGCTCGGCGCCGTGGCCGGCGTGGCGCTGTTCGGCGCGCGCCTGCCGCGCAGCGAGATCGCGCGCACCGCCGGCGACGACCCGGCTCACGAACGGCTGCGCAACGCGCGCATCGTGCTGGCCGGCACCGGCGCGACGACGCTCCTCTACCTCGTCTCGACGGCGCTCGTCACGCCGTTTCAGCCCGGCGACCTATCGCCGCTTCAGAGCGTGCTCGACCTCGGCGTGCGCCAGCTCGGCCAGGCTCTCCTCAGCGCGCTGTGGGCGCTCATCGGCGTCGTGGCGCTCGTGACTGGCCTGCGGCGCGACGTGCGCGAGCTACGCCTCGCCGCGCTCGGGCTGCTGCTCGTCACGGTCGCCAAGGTCTTCCTGTACGACCTCGCGGCGCTGACGTCGATGTACCGGGTCGCGTCGTTCATCGCGCTCGGGCTGTTGCTCCTCGTCGCGGCCGGGCTCTGGCAGCGGATGCGGCCGCGCCCGCTGCCCGACCTGCGCGTCGCGCCGCCGGGGACCAGATGAGGCGGGAGTGGGCTACCTTTCATGTCATGCCATCCGTCTTCGATTCCACCGAGATCGAGGTCACGACCGAGCAGGCCGCCGAGGCGCTGGCCTCCCACGGCGCGCAGGTCGTCGACGTGCGCGAGCGCTACGAGTGGGACGAGGGCCGCCTCGACGGGGTGGCGCACATCGAGATGGAGCGCCTCGCGTCCAACGCGGAGAAGATCGACCGCGAGCGCCCGGTCATCTTCTACTGCCGGCTGGGATCGCGCTCGGCGTTCGCGGCGCAGGCCTTCCGGCGGGCGGGCTACGACGCGTACTCGATGGCCGGCGGAATCCAGCGGTGGGCGGACGAGTTCCGTCCGATGGTGCCCGAGGGCGCCACCGTGGCCGACCACTGATCGCTGCTGGGTCCTGACAGCAGCCGAAAGGCCCGCGAATCGCGGGCCTTTCGCATCTTTCAACCAATATGTGAAGTGGCTTCCTAGAGCTTCGTGACGTTGACCGCCTTCGGTCCCTTGTCACCCTGCTCCTCCTCATAGGAAACTCGCGCGCCCTCGGCGAGCGAGCGATAGCCGTCCGCGACGATTCCGGTGTGATGGACGAACAGATCTCGGCTGCCCTCGTCGGGCGTGATGAAGCCGAAGCCCTTGTCGTCGCTGAACCACTTCACGGTGCCGGTGGCCATTGAGCCGTCCCCTCCGATAATCCTCGTGCTGCGCGCGGAGAGGGCCCCACCCAACCCGGCCCCGGATCTGCAACGCCCGCACTGCTTCGCCGGGTCTCACCCGGCCCTTTTCGGCGGGGAACGTACCACGGGTTACACCTGCTGGTGGGGGTTTTTGCGACGATCCGGCATGACCGTTTGAACGAGAGGAGACCGAGCGATGGCCGAAGGGGAAGCGCACGAGGTCGTGACCGGCGACGGGTACGCCGTCGGAAACATCGCGGCGCTCGGCGACGGCGGCGGCTTTCGCAAGATCCGGCGCGCGCTGGAGGTCAAGGCGCTGGGCATCAACGCCATCGTCATGCCGGCGCAGTTCGCCGGTCGCAGGCACTACCACTACGAGCAGGAAGAGACGTACTTCATCCATCAGGGCCAGGCCGAGCTCGAGTTCGGCGACGGCTCGGTGCACCGCCTCGGGCCCGGCGGGATCGCCCGCGTCGACGCCGCGACCGTCCGGCGCATCCGCAACGTCGGCGACGGCGACCTGGTCTACGTCGCGGTGGGCGCCAAGGACGGGTACGTCGAGAACGACGGGCACCTGATGCCCTCCGAGGAGACCTGACGCGCATGCGGGCGGCCGTGCCCGCATGGGCGGCCGCGCTGCTCGCCGCCGGCGCCCTGCTGCTGGCTGCGTGCGGCGAGGACGACGCGCCGAAGTCGAGCACGAGGCCCGCGGCGGCCACGGATCCGCCGGCGCTCGATCTCGAGGTCCACGTCGACGACGGCGCGGGACACACGGCGAGCGGCCGGATCATCTGCCGTCCAGGCACCTACGCCGCGACGGGCGATTTCGCGCCGCGATCCTCGGCCCGGCGCCTGTGCCGTGACGCGAGCTCGCTCGCGCGCCTGTTGACGGCGAAGCCGAGCCGGCGCATGTGCGCCCAGCGCTACGGTGGCCCCGAGACCGCCCGCGTCAGCGGCACGATCGAGGGCCGCACGGTCGACCGCCGCTTCGGGCGCACGAACGGCTGCGCGATCGAGGAGTTCGCCCGGCTGAAACCGATCCTCCCCGCGGTGCGCTGACGCGCTACGGCGCGTACGTCCCGAAGCTCCAGCGGTTGCCCTCGGGATCTCGCGCCGAGAAGTCGCGCGAGCCGTAATCGGTGTCCTCGAGCGGCCGGATGATCTCCGCGCCCGCCGCCACCGCCCGCTCGTGCAGCGCGTCGGGATCGTCGACGACGAGGTACGCCCAGCCGTTGCCGGCATGCGCGCCCCAGCCGTCGTCGTCACGATCGGTGCTGAGCATGACGATGCCCTTGCCGGTGTACAGCTCGGCGTGGACGATCGTGCCGTCCTCGCCCTCGTGGACCTCCTTCTCGGTGAAGCCGAACGCCTCCCCGAGCCAGTCGATGGCGGCGCGCGCGTCGCGGTAGCGCAGAACGGGAAATGTGGTCATGGCGACAGCGTAGGGGCGGCACGGGCCGCCGTCTTGGACGAATGGGAACCGCTGGCGAACGCCCTACGCCGCCACGCCACGCCACGCCGGCATGACCCGCGCCGCGTAGTCCGTCGGCGTCGTGCCGGCGAACGCGCGGAAGTCGCGGTGCAGGTGCGCCTGGTCGGCGTAGCCGCACGCGTACGCCGCATCGGCGAGCGTCCCCGCGCGGCCGGAGCGCAGGAGCGTCGTCACCCGCTCGAAGCGCAGGATCCTCGCGGCAGTCTTCGGTGACACACCGACGTCCTGCTTGAAGCGCGCGGCGAGATGGCGCCGGCTCCAGCCGACCTCGCGGGCGAGCCCCTCGACGGGCCGACAGCCACGCGCGGCGTCGAGCAGCGCCCGCGCGTGGGCGACCTCGGCGCGCAGCGGGTCCGCCTCGACGAGGCGCTCCAGCAGTGCCGCGTCGAGCAGCGCGAACCGCGCCGCCCAGTCCGGCGCCTCGCCCAGGCGCTCGATCAGCTCCGCGCCCGGCCGGCCGAGCAGGTCCGCGAACTCGACGACGCGGTGGGCGATCTCGGCGAGCGGAACTCCGAGCAGCCGCCGCGCGCCGGGTGGCGTGAGGTTCACTTCGATGCCGAGCTGCTCGCCCGCGTGCTCGGTGACCGTCGGTCCGTCGATCGGCCCCGCGACGAACGAGCTGAACCGCTCGCCGGCGACGATCATTCCCGGGCCGAGGCTGAGGATCATCGGGATCGTCATCGTCGCCGCCTCGAGCCGGCGCAGCGGCGCCGGGGCGCACTCGACGTAGCCGGTGTAGGAGTGGACGAGGCCTCGCAGGCGCGGGTCGGGCGAGCGGCGCTGCATCTCCCACTCGTGCATCCGTTGAGCGTACGCCACGAGGCCGGCGCCGTCAGGGCCATCCCCGACGTCCGTAGGGGTCATCCCCAATAGGCGTCGCCGCCGCCGCGCGACAGGCTCCAGCGCGTCCTTGCAGATCCCATCCCGAAGGAGGACGCCACCATGCCCCCCACCCCCACCACGGACTCGCGCTTGGCCCGTCTCGGCGGCTGGTGCTTCGCGCACCGCCGCCGCGTCCTCGCCGGATGGGTGGTGGCGCTCGTCACCGCCATCGCGGTGCTGGCGCCGCTGGCCGGCGACTTCCAGGCCGACTTCCGCACCCCCGGCTCGGATTCTGCGACCGCCGACGACGTGCTCGATCAGCGCTTCGGCGACCGCTCGATGGGAACGATCGACGTCGTCTGGCGCGCCGACGGGGGCGCCGCTTCAGCCCCCCTCCGGGCGCGGATCGACCGCGTGCTCGCCGGAGCGGGCAGGCTGGAGGGCATCGGGCGCGCGCTGCCGGCGGAGGTCGCGCCCGACGGCAAGACCGCGATCGCGCGGCTGCAGATCGATGCCGACCCGATCAGCGACGTCCCGAAGCAGACGGGCGAGCGGCTGATCGAGATGGCGCAGGCCGCATCCGGCAACGGGCTTCAGGTCGAGCTGTCGGGCTGGGCGATCTCCAACGCGCAAGAGAGCGAGGTCAGCCCCGAGGTCGTCGGCTTCGCGATCGCCGCGCTCGTGCTGTTGCTGACGTTCGGGTCGCTGCTGGCCGCAGGGCTTCCGCTGCTGACCGCGCTGTTCGGGCTCGGCATCGGCACGACGCTCGTCGGCACGCTGGCGATCGTCACCGACGTTCCCGAGTTCGCCCCGGCCGTCGCGGCGATGATGACGATCGGGGTCGGCATCGACTACGCGCTGCTCGTCATCACGCGCTACCGGACGGCGCTCGCCGCCGGCCGCGAACCGCGCGACGCGGTCGCCGAAGCGACCGCCACCGCGGGCGGGTCGGTGGTCATCGCCGGTGGCACGGTCATGATCGC
Organism: Solirubrobacteraceae bacterium; assembly: GCA_050696955.1. Classification (GTDB taxonomy): domain Bacteria; phylum Actinomycetota; class Thermoleophilia; order Solirubrobacterales; family Solirubrobacteraceae; genus CADCVQ01. The sequence continues at coordinate 4,531 of JBOGYT010000004.1, forward strand.
GCTGCTCGGGCTGTTCGCGATGCGCCTGCCGTTCCTCAACGGCGTCGCGATCTCCTCGAGCCTCGCCGTGCTGATCGTGGCCGTCGCGGCGGTGACGCTCCTGCCGGCAATGCTCGGCTTCGTCGGGCGTCGCATCGACGCGCTGCGGATCCCCGGCAGCGGGGCGCGCGTCGCCGGCGGTCGCTCCTCGCGCTGGCTGGGCTACAGCCGCGCCATCCAGCGCCGGCCGTGGACTGCGGTGCTCGCCGGGACGGCCATCGTCGTCGCGCTGGCGCTGCCCGTGACCGACCTCCGGCTCGGCTTCCCCGATGCCGGTAACGACCCGGCGCCGACCACGACGCGCAAGGCCTACGACCTCGTCGCCGCCGGCTTCGGCCCCGGCGCGAGCGGGCCGCTCCTGGTCACCGCCGGCGTCGATCGCGGGGGCGCGGCCAGTGCGCGCGCCCTCGCGCAACTTCGCGAGCGCGTCGCGCAGACGCCCGGCGTGCGCTCGGTGGGACCGGTCCAGCGCAACCGCGGCGGCGACGCGGCGCTGCTGATGGTCACGCCCGCGACCGCGCCACAGGACGAGGCCACGCAGCGCCTCGTCGACCGGCTGCGCGACGACGTCGCGGCGCCGGTGACACGAACGAGCGGGCTCGACATCCACGTCGGCGGCATGACCGCTGCGACCGTCGACCAGGCCGAGTACACCCTCGCGCGGCTGCCGCTGTTCATCGGCGCGGTCGTGTCGCTGTCGATCCTGCTGCTGCTGTCGGCGTTCCGCTCGCTGCCGGTGGCGCTCAAGGCGGGCGTCATGAACCTCCTGTCGATCGCCGCGGCGTACGGCGTCGTGGCGCTCGTCGCCGACGGTGGCTGGGCGGGCCAGCTCGTGGGCATCGATACCGCGACCCCGGTGCCGCCGTTCATCCCCGTGTTCATGTTCGCGATCCTGTTCGGGCTGTCGATGGACTACGAGGTGTTCCTGCTGTCGAGGATCCGCGAGGAGTACCTCGCGCACGGCGACAACTCGCGCGCCGTCACCGAGGGGCTCGCGAAGACCGCGCGCGTCATCACGGCCGCGGCCGCGATCATGATCGCCGTCTTCAGCTCGTTTGCGCTGAGCGCCGACGCGATCCTCAAGCTCATGGGGATCGGACTGGCGACGGCGATCCTCGTCGACGCGACGGTCGTGCGCATGCTGCTCGTGCCGGCGATCATGCAGATCCTCGGCCGCGCGAACTGGTGGCTGCCGCGGTGGCTGGACCGGCTGCTGCCATCGGCGCCGGTGCCGGCGATCCGCGCGCCCGCCGTCGGGACGGCCGACTAGAGGAAGCAGCGGGTGCGCGCGGAGGCGATCTCGATGTGCACGAGCGCGACGAGCCGCTCGGCGTCGACGTCGAGTCGCGAGAGGATGCGCTGGACGCTCACGGCCGGCGGGCGCAGCACGCCGAGCAGCACGTGCTCGGGACCGATCCGGCGACTGCCGCTCCGCACGGCCTCGCGCAGCGAGCGCTCGAGCGC
>JBOGYT010000005.1:0-5713 GCA_050696955.1 Solirubrobacteraceae bacterium
TGAGGACGCCGCATGGCGACGATCGGCGTCCGCGGTTACGCGTTCAACGTTGTCTCACGGCTCACTAGCCGCTTGGACCTCCTCCACGCCACCGTCCTGGGCATCGTCCAGGGGCTCACCGAGTTCCTGCCGATTTCCAGCAGTGGTCACCTGCGGATCGTGCCGGCGTTCTTCGGCTGGGAGGACCCGGGCGCGGCGTTCACCGCCGTCATCCAGCTCGGCACGATGGCCGCGGTCGTCCTGTACTTCCGTTCCGACCTCATGCGGATCGCGAGCACGTGGCTGCGATCCCTGCGCGACCCCTCCCGCCGGCGCGAGCTCGACGCGAAACTCGGCTGGTATCTCATCCTCGCGACGATCCCGATCTCGATCTTCGGCCTGGCGTTCTCAGATCAGATCGAGAACGGCGCGCGCGACCTGTACCTCATCGGCGTCATGCTCGTCGTCTTCGGGCTCCTGCTGCTCGTCGCCGAGAGGGTCTCCGAGCGCAAGCGCGACCTGACGGCCATCAGCGGCCGGGACGCGCTCGTCGTCGGCTTCGCTCAGGCCCTCGCGCTCATCCCCGGCGTCTCGCGCTCGGGCGCCACGATCACCGCCGGCCTCTTCCTCGGCTTCGATCGCGTCGCCGCCGCGCGCTTCTCCTTCCTCCTGTCGGTCCCGGCGGTCGTGCTGAGCGGCCTGTTCGAGATGCGCCACGTCATCGACGGCAGCGCCGAGGGCGCGGTGGGCGTCGCGCCGACGGTCGTCGCGACGGTGCTGGCGTTCGTCAGCGGCTATGCGTCGATCGCGTTCCTGCTGAGGTTCCTCACGACGCACTCGACGGCCGTGTTCGTCGCCTACCGCGTGGCGCTCGGCACGGCGGTGCTGGCGCTGGCGGGGAGCGGCGCGATCTCGTAGGAGGCCCCTGAAAAGAGGACGCTGCGACCGGTGGTGGCGCAGATCGAGCCGGGCGTGGCACGAATTCGAAGGGAATACGAACGTCGTGCGTATCCGGTTTGGTCTAACTAACCGTGGCAACGTGGGGCTGTGGCATCGCGATTCGGCCGCCCGCTCGTCGGTGAGACGTACGAAGACCGCGATATCCGAGGTGTTCAGCCATCTCGTCGCCGGGCCGGCACCGAGCGCCACGCGATCAGGCACCCACCCCGCTATCGATGCTGTTCGCTTGACCCGCCACGCCAACCGCAGCCGACCAACGCGCGGACCAACGTGGAGCACACCGGAGCCGCATCACGAACGTATTTCCGAGGCTTCGGGTGGCGATCGGCGATGCGTCTGCGTCGCCACCGGGCGTGGCGGCCCTTTCAGGGGCCGACTAGGCGGACGTATGCGCCCCGGTAGGGTTTGACCCACGAGTCACCTCTCGAGGAGCCGCCGAACATGGCCAGCGTGGACACCACGGCGAACCAGAGCACGAACGGGCTCGGCGCCGGTGCCGAGATCCCCGTCGAGAACCCCGCCACCGGCGAGGTCATCGCTCACGTCCCCGACCTGCCGCCCGAGAAGGTCACCGAGCTCGCAGCGCTCGGCCGCGCCGCGCAGCCCGGCTGGCAGGCGCTCGGGTTCGACGGGCGTGCGCGCGTGCTGCGGCGGATGCAGAAATGGCTCATGGACAACCACAAGCGCGTCACGAGCACGATCATCTCCGAGACCGGCAAGACGCAGGAGGACGCCTACCTCGCGGAGCTGAACTACACCGGCGGTGCGCTCGCCTTCTGGCTGAAGAACGCCAAGAAGTTCCTGGCCGACGAGAAGGTGCCCGTCAGCACACTGGCGATCAAGGGCAAGCAGCTGCGCGTGCGCTACGAGCCGGTCGGGCTCGTCGGCGTCATCGGTCCCTGGAACTACCCGCTGACGAACTCGTTCGGCGACTGCATCCCGGCGCTGCTCGCGGGCAACAGCGTGATCCTCAAGCCGTCGGAGATCACGCCGCTCACGTCGCTGATGCTCGCCGAGGGGCTGGCGCAGAGCGGGCTGCCCGACCACGTCTTCCAGGTCGCGACGGGCCGCGGCGCGACCGGCGCCGCGCTCGTCGACGAAGCCGACATGATCATGTTCACGGGCTCGACGGCGACCGGCAAGCGGATCATGGAGCGCGCGGCGCAGACGCTCACGCCCGTCTCGCTCGAGCTCGGCGGCAAGGACCCGCTGATCGTGCTCGCCGACGCCGATCTGGACCGCGCCGCCCACGCCGCCGCCTACTACTCGATGCAGAACTCCGGGCAGACCTGCATCTCGATCGAGCGCGCCTACGTCGAGGAGCCCGTCTACGACGAGTTCGTGGCGAAGGTGGCGAAGATCGTCGGCGGGCTGCGCCAGGGGCAGTCGACCGCGGCCGGTACCGTCGAGGTCGGCTCGATGACGTTCCCCAAGCAGATCGAGATCGTCGAGGACCACGTCCAGGACGCGCTCGCCAAGGGCGCGCGGGCACTGACCGGCGGCAAGCGCCGCGAGGGCCCCGGCCTCTTCTACGAGCCGACCGTGCTCGTCGACGTCAACCACTCGATGAAGGCGATGACCCAGGAGACCTTCGGGCCGACGCTGCCGATCATGCGCGTCGCCGACGCCGAGGAGGCGATCGCGCTTGCCAACGACTCGCCCTACGGGCTCGGCGCGGCGATCTACACCGGCGATGCGAAGCGCGGCCGGCAGCTCGCGCGCCGGCTGCAGTCCGGCGCGGTGTGCATCAACGACGCGCTACTGAACTACTTCGCCGTCGAGATGCCCCAGGGCGGCTGGAAGACGTCGGGACTGGGCTCGCGCCACGGGCGGCAGGGCATCCGCAAGTTCACCAAGCAGCAGTCGCTGCTCGTCAGCCGGGTGCACCTCAAGCGCGACCCGTTCATGTTCCCGTACCGCGCGACGACCTCGAAGCTGCTGTTCGGAGCCGTGCGGCTGCTGTACGGCCGCGGCAAGCCCCGCTGATCCACCCCCTAGAGCCAGACAGAACTCCCGCGGCGAGCCCCGCTAGATTCGCCCCGCATGGCTGCGCTCGCCTTCGCGCTCGGATCCTCGCTTCTGTGGGGCGTGGCCGACTTCCTCGGCGGGCTGAAGAGCCGCACGTACCCGGTTGCGGTCGTCCTCGCGGTGATGTACTCGTCGTCGCTGGCGGTGATGACGATCTTCGTCGTCGCGCGCGGCGAGGGTCCGCCGGATACCGAGGCGGTCGTCGCCGCGCTGTCAGCGGGCCTCGTCGGCATCAGCGCGCTCGCGGCGTTCTACCGCGCGCTGGCGATCGGGACGATGAGCATCGTCGCGCCGATCGCGTCGACGGGTGTCGCGCTGCCGGTGATCGTCGGGGTGGCCGGCGGCGAGCACCCGGGCGCCATGCGGGCAATCGGCATCGCGGCGGCGGTCGTCGGCGTCGTGCTCGCGTCGCGCGAGGAGCCTGGCGGCCCGGTCGGGCCGCGCGAGCAGCGCCAGAGCATCCTGCTCGCGCTCGTCGCCGGCCTCGGCTTCGGCTCGTATTTCGTCGGCGCGGAGATCGCGTCGCGCGAGGACGTCGGCTGGGCGCTGCTGCTCTCGCGCGTGGCGGCGACCCCGATCGTCCTCGCGATCGCGATCCTCGCGGTGCGCCGCGGCGGGACGCGCCCGGGCGCGCGGACGCTTGCCGCGCTGGGCGCGATCGGGCTGTGCGACCTCGCCGCCAACGCGGCCTACAACCACGCGACGACGCTGGGCGACCTCTCGGTCGTGTCGGTGGCGAGCTCGCTGTATCCCGTGACGACGGTCATGCTCGCCGCCGTGGTCCTCGGCGAGCGCGTGCGCGGCGTGCAGCGCGTCGGCGTCGTCGTCGCGCTGACGGGCGTGCTGCTCATCGCGGCGGGCGGGTGAACTGGCTCGACCTGAACCGCTGACGCGTGGGACCCGCCCCAGCGCCTTCGCGGTTGAGGCTGTCGATGAGTTCGCCGTCTGCGCGTGCGATCACGTCGGTGACGCTGTCATCGGGTTCGAGCTCGGCGAAGCCGGTCCTGATCGAGCAGTTGTAGGGCTCGCGGCCGATCGCGGCGAACCGCCGGCGCGCATCGGGCAGGGTCATGTTCGACATCGCGCACAGAAACTCGTCGCCGCCGAGTCGGATGACGAGGTCGTACGAACGCAGCTGCGCTCGGATGAACCGCACGGCACGCTTGATGAGCTCGTCGCCCGCGGCGTGCCCCTCGCTGTCGTTGACGGCCTTCAGTCCGACGATGTCGACGTAGGCGACGACGAGCCACCCGCCGGTCCTGCGGCAGCGATCCAGTTCGCGCTCCAGATCGGTCAGGCCCGCCGCCCGCGACCGTGCTCCCGTCAGCGGATCGGTCTCGGCGAGCGCAACCTCACGCGCGAGCGCCTCGCGGTCCACGAGGGCGCGCAGGCGCTCCTGGGCGGCCGCTTCGCGGTCCTGCGCCGCGTCATGGCGGTCTTGAGCCGCCAGCGCCCGCTGCTCGGCGGCTCTCGCGCGGGCGTCGTCGAAGTGCGCCGCCGCAGCGTCGAGCTGAGTCATGGCGAGATCGCGCGCGTCGGCGGCCTGGTCGCGCGCCAGCGCAGCGGCATCACGGGCAGCCGCAATCTCGTCACGCGCCTCGGCGGCGCGCAGCCGTGCGTCGGCGGTCAGCAGGCGCTGGCGAGCCGTCTGTTCGCGCTGGGAACTCCCCAGACGATCGCCTGACGTTCGGCCGGCCACAACGGGGCATCCTGACAGGCTAAGCCACGAGTCTCGGTGAGCCGCGCGCTTGCCCAATTGACCACATGAGTGTACGGGCTCGCTCGATGAGCCGGACGTCATTCGATCGCCAGATTTCCGGTGACTTCCGCTGTCCATTAACCCATAAAAGCGCTAGTCGACTGCCCGCCTTCGATGTTCGGACAGGACGTCCCGGTCGATACCCGGTCGGCGCACCATTAGCCTGTCGGAGCGATGCTCGTCACCGCCGCCGGCCTGTCGGTCGAGCCGCTGCAGATCCTTCCGGCGCTCGCCTTCGGCGCGCTGTACTTCGCGCGCGCACGAACGCTCGCCAGCGCGGGCAAGCCGGTGCGCTCCTGGCGCCAGTGGTGCTTCTACGGCGGCCTCGCGCTCATCGTCGGCACGCTCGTGTCGCCGCTGAGCTCGAAGGCGGACGAGGTCTTCGCCGCGCACATGATCGAGCATCTCGTGCTGGCGGACCTCGCCGCGCTGCTGCTCGTGCTCGGGCTCAGCGGGCCGCTGCTCGCGCCGCTGCTGCGCACCCCGGCGCTCGGCTGGTTGCGCCACCTCGCCCACCCGGTGCCCGCGTTCGCGCTGTGGTCGGCGAACCTCATCTTCTGGCATCTCGTCGGCCCCCACGAGGAGGCGGTGCGCAACGACGCGGTCCACGCGATCCAGCACATGGCGTTCGTCGGCGCCGGGATCAACATGTGGATGGCGCTGCTGGGCCCGCTCCCCAAGCCCGCGTGGTTTGGCAACTTCGCCCGGCTCATCTACATCATCGGCGTGCGGCTCACGAGCACCGTGCTGGCGAACGTCTTCGTGTGGACCGACCGCGCCTACTACGACGTCTATCGCGCGGGCGACCCGCAGACCGATCAGGTCGCCGCCGGCTCGATCATGATGGTCGAGGGATCGATCCTCACGCTGTGCCTGTTCTGCTGGCTGTTCCTGCGCAGCGCACGCGAGGGAGAGGAGCGCCAGGAGCTGCTCGACCTCGCTGCGGCGGGCGGCGTGGCGCTCGACGAGCGGCGCGCCGCGCGTGCC
>JBOGYT010000006.1:0-3881 GCA_050696955.1 Solirubrobacteraceae bacterium
CCGAGGATGCGACCGCTGCGGCCCGAACCCCTCCCGCGCCACGAACTCGGCACGCCCCCTGCGCAGCCCCGCAACAGTCCAACCCACTCCCTCATCGATGCAGTTCAGCACCCACGACCCGCTACCGTCCCTCACGAATGGTCAACCGCCGCCCGCGCCTGAGAATCGTCGCCCCCTCGGCCACCCCCGAGGAAGCGGCCGCCGTCGTGGCGGCGCTCGAGCAGTTCATGCGCGACACGGCGCCCACGCGCCGGCCATCAGCCCCGCAGAGGCCCGCCTGGGCGTGTGCGGCGCTGCTCGAGGCCACGGGGCACGAGCCCGGCGGCGCGCGGCACCCCTGGGTCTAACCGCACCGTTTCGGGCGCGAACCGCCCGCTGAAGCTGCACGAACCCGCTCGTCTACCGGCAGCGCTAAGTCCCGGCCTGCCAGCCGCCGATACAGCCGGCGTATGCCGGAAACCCACGAGACCGGCGGCGCGCTCGTCCACAGCCGTCTCGAACCTGCTGGATTGACCGGCCTGCTCGGGCCGGGCAGACGATCGGCACGCTCGGCATCGCGCGCGACATGACCGCGCAGCGCCAGCTGCAGGCCGAGAGCACGCGCTTCTTCGATCTGTCGGGCGACATGCTGTGCACGGTCGGCTTCGACGGCACGCTGCATCGCGTCAACGGCGAGTGGGAGAAGACGCTCGGCTGGGCGCCGCACGAGCTGCTCGGCCACTCGATCCTCGAGTACATGGACCCGGAGGACCACGAGGCGGCCACGATCGCGACGCGCGCCGCCCGGCTGCCCAGCGCCCCCGGCGCGCAGCTCACCACCCGCTGCCGGGCGAAGAACGGCTCGTGGCACTGGATCGACTGGAGCATGCGGACCGTCGACGCCGAGGGCCGCATCTACGCCTCCGGTCGCGACGTGACCGAGCGGCGCCTGGCCCAGCGCGCGCTCGCGCGCAGCGAGGGCCGCTACCGCGCCCTCGTCCATGGCCTGCCGGGAACGGCGGTGCTCGTCTTCGATCACGACCTCAGCCTGCAGTTCGCCGCCGGCCAGGCACTCGGCGCCAGCCACCAGGACCCCGAAGAGCTCGTCGGCCGCCACGTCAGCACGATGTTCAGCGATGCCGATGCGGTCGAGCTCACGCGCGCCTGCACCGCCGCGCTGACGGGCCGGGAGAGCAGCTTGGACGCGGTCGCCCGCGCCGACGGCCACGAGGTGTGGGTCCGCACGAGCCCGCTGCGCGGCGAGGGCGGCCAGATCATCAGCGCGATGCTGATCGCGCAGGACGTCCACGAACGCGTCGAGCGCGAGCGCGCCCTCAAAGAGGCGCATGAACGCTTCCGCCGCGCCTTTGAGAACGCCCCCATCGGGATGTCGGTGACCGACCTCGATGGCCGCTACCTCGAGGTCAACTCGGCGCTGTGCGCGATCACCGGCTACACCGCGCCCCAGCTCTGCGCGCGCACGTTCCTCGACATCACCCACCACGAGGACGTCGCCGCCGGCATCGCGGCGAGCGAGTCGATGCTCGAGGGCTCGACCTGGCTGTTCGTGACCGAGAAGCGCTACGTGCGCCCCGACGGCGACACGGTCTGGGTCGCGCTGACCACGACGGTCGTGCGCGACGCCGACGGCGCCCCGCTGCACTTCCTCACCCAGGTCCAGGACGTCACCGAGCGGCGGCGCTTCGAGAGCGAGCTGCGCCACCTCGCCGACGACGACCCGCTGACCGGCCTGTACAACCGCCGGCGCTTCGAGCAGGAGCTCGAGCGCCACGTCACCGACGTCGCGCGCTACGCGCCGCGCGGCGCCCTGCTCGTGCTCGATCTCGACCACTTCAAGTACGTCAACGACGCGCTCGGCCACCATGCCGGGGACGAGCTGATCCTGGCGGTGGCGGCGATCCTGCGCGCCCGGCTGCGCGACAGCGACATCCTCGCGCGGCTCGGCGGCGACGAGTTCGCCGTCCTGCTGCCGACCGCCGACGACAGCGAGGCCGAGAAGGTCGCCGGCGACCTGATGCGCGCGGTGCGCGACGAGACGGGCCTGGACGGCGCCAACCGGCGCGCCGGCGTGACGACGAGCATCGGCATCGCCGCCTCCCGCGGCGCGGACATGACCGGCGAGGAGCTGCTCATCGAGGCCGACCTCGCGATGTACGACGCCAAGGAGGCCGGCCGCGACCGCTTCGCCGTCGTCTCGCCCGACGCGCAGCGCCCCGACCGCATCAAGACCCGCGTGAGCTGGCTCGAGCGCATCCGCTGCGCGCTCGACGAGGACCGCTTCGTGCTCTACGCCCAGCCCATCCGCGACCTGCGCACCGGCGAGATCTCCCAGCAGGAGCTGCTCGTGCGGATGCTCGGGGACTCCGACGAGCTCATCCCGCCGGTCGCGTTCCTCCCGCTCGCCGAGTGCTTCGGACTGGCGCCGGCGATCGACCGCTGGGTCGCCCGACGAGCGATCGAGCTGCTGGCGGCCGATCCCGACGGCAGCCACGCGCTCGAGGTCAAGCTCTCCGGTCCATCCCTGAACGACGGCGAGCTGCTGAGCCTCATCGAGACCGAGGTCAAGCGCCACAACATCGATCCGCGCCGGCTCATCTTCGAGATCACGGAGACCGCCGCGGTCGCGAACATCCCGCTCGCCCGGCGCTTCGCCGAGCGGCTCGTGCAGCTCGGCTGCCGCTTCGCCCTCGACGACTTCGGCGCGGGCTTCTTCTACTACCTCAAGCACCTGCCGTTCGACTTACCTGAAGATCGACGGCGAGTTCGTCTCCGGCTGCCTCGGCTCGCGCACCGACCAGCTCATCATCGAATCGGTGGTGCGGATCGCTCGCGGAGCTCGTCAGCGATGCCCAGCTCGAGAGCTTCCTGCGCTCGCAGGGCGTCGACCACGCGCAGGGATTCCACATCGGTCGCCCGGTGCCGTGCAGGACACCGTGCGCGGGCTGCAACAGAACAGCGTTTAGTCAGCGCCGCCCGGTCGGTAGCCTCGATCAGAGGATGTTCTCGAAAGTCTTGATCGCCAACCGCGGCGAGATCGCGGTGCGCATCATCCGCGCGCTCGACGAGTTGCAGATCGCCTCCGTGGCCGTCTACTCGGAGTTCGATCGCGACGCGCTGCACGTGGAGCTGGCCGGCGAGGCCTACCTCGTCGGCGCCGCCGCGCCCGAGGAGAGCTACCTGAACGTCGAACGGATCCTCGAGGCCGTGCGCAAGTCCGGCGCCGAGGCCGTCCACCCCGGCTACGGCTTCCTCGCCGAGAACGCGCCGTTCGCCAAGGCGTGCGAGAAGGCGGGGCTGGTTTTCATCGGCCCTCCGCCAAAGGCGATCGAGGCGATGGGGTCGAAGACGCGTGCACGCGAGCTGATGAAGCAGGCCGGCGTCCCGATCGTGCCCGGAACGACGGAGCCGGTCGCCTCGCTCAAGGAGGCACGGCCGATCGCGAAAGAGATCGGCTACCCGATCGCCGTCAAGGCGGCCGGCGGCGGCGGCGGCAAGGGCTTCCGGGTGGCGATGGAGGAGGCAGAGCTGGAGGAGGCGTTCGAGGGGGCAGCGCGGGAGGGCGAGAAGTTCTTCAGCGACCCGACCGTCTACCTGGAGCGCTACCTGGAGGACCCGCGCCATGTCGAGGTCCAGGTGCTCGCCGACGCCAAGGGCAACGTGATCCACCTGGGCGAGCGCGACTGCTCGGTCCAGCGGCGACATCAGAAGGTGATCGAGGAGAGCCCCGCCCCCGGGTTGAGCGCGGAGCTGCGGGCCGCGCTCGGCGAGGCCGCCGTCCGGATCGCGCGGGCGGCCGGCTACACCGGCGCTGGCACCTGCGAGTTTCTCCTGGACGCCTCCGGGCAGTTCTGGTTTATCGAGATGAACGCGCGGCTCCAGGT
>JBOGYT010000007.1:0-9633 GCA_050696955.1 Solirubrobacteraceae bacterium
GAAGCCCGCCTGCGCCAGGGCGGCCTCGGCCGCAGCCCGGGCTGCCCTGGCGCCGGTGCCATCGAGCTCGAGCGGGAGCATCACGTTCTCGACGGCGGTGAGGCTCGCGAGCAGGTTCAAGCGCTGAAAGACGTAGCCGACACGGCGCCGGCGCAGCGCCGCGAGGGCGCGCGGACCCAAGTCCGCGAGGTCATGGCCGTCGATGAGGACGCGCCCATCGGTCGGGCCGTCAAGGCCCCCGGCCAGTTGCAGCAGCGTCGACTTGCCCGATCCGCTGGGACCCATCACGGCCACCAGCTCGCCCGCGGCGACCGACACGCTCACGCGCGACAGCGCGGCCACCTCGGCCGCGCCGTCGTCGTAGCGACGCGACACGTCGCGGAGTTCGAGTACGGCGTTCATCGCGATGCTCTCCTTGTCGATTCGGGGGCCGAGCGGGCGATCAGACGCTCCTCGCACAGATCCAGCCAGCGCAGATCAGCCTCCAGGCGCAGGACGAGCGCGTCGACGACGAGCCGGCCGACCAGCCCGTCGGTGTCGTGAGCCTGCGCGCGGAGCCGGCGGCGGTGGGCCTGCAGGGCCTCGACGATGCCGGTGCGCTGGGCTTGGATGATCTCGCGCGCATCGATGCTTGGAGTCGCGAGCGCAAGCAGGACCTTGAGCAGCAGCTCGTCGCGCGGTGGAGGAGCATCTGCAGGGGAGGCCTGTAGCCACCGGGCCAGATCCGCCCGGCCCTCCGCGGTAACGGCGTACGTGCGGCGGCCCGCGTCATCGCCGGGCCCAACCTCCACGCGCCCGTCGCGGGCCAGCCGATCCAGCGTCGTGTAGACCTGGCCGATGTTCAGCGCCCAGACGCCGCCGGTCGTCGCCTCAAACGCGGTCTTGAGCTGGTAGCCGTACCGCGGCTCGTCGTCGAGCAGAGCCAGGAGGCCCTCACGAACGCCCATGCTCAGTACGCGCGCCCGTCGAGCAGCATGCGGCGCGGGTCCACGCCGGCGCCATGGCCGGCCAGTGGTTCGCGGGGGCGCCGCACGCTGCTCACGGTAATCGCTGCCTCGGCTGCCTCAGGCGTCCCTGCGCATCATCCGGAACGCCGCCGTGGCGATGAACAGCGCCGTGTAGGCGCAAAAGATGCCGAAGCCCGTCCACGGCGCCAGAACGTGCGTGCTGTGCTCGGCCGTCGCGACGGCCGAGCCGGCGTTCAGCGGCAGATACGGGCCGATCGCCTCGCTGGTGCTCGACGGCAGCAGCTGGCTGACGACCGGCAGGATGACCATCACGCCGACGAGCGCCGAGATCGCCGCAGCCGTGTTGCGCAGCAGCGCCCCCAGGCTGAGGCCGAGTACCCCGAGGACGGTCAGATACAGCGCGGTCCCGACGACCACGCGCAACGCATCGGGGTCACCGATCGTCTGATTGACGCCCTCGCCCGAGACGATGGCCTGCACCGCGAAGAAGCTGACGAGCGCGAACGCCAACATCAGCACGAAGACGACCGCTGCGAACACGCCGAGCTTGGCCCACAACACCGGCAGGCGACGCGGGACGGCCATGAGCGTCGAGCGGATCATGCCGGTGGAGTACTCGCCGCTGATCACCAGCACGCCGAGCACGCCGATGGCCAGCTGCGCCAAGTGATAACCGCCGACGCTTGCGTCGATCGATGAGAAGTGCGCCCGTTCCTGCGCTGCCAGGCGCTCGGGCAGATTCGACCATTGGCTGATCTGCACCGCGGCGACGAGCATGCTCAGCCCGGCCAACGACACGACCGCAGCCAGCAGCGACCAACGGGTCGAACGCAGCGAGCGCAGCTTGGTCCACTCCGAGCGCAGGACGCGAGTTTGCGTGACATTGCCGCGTCGCGGCACCATCGGCGTGACAGTGGTGGCGGTCATGCTGCCAGCTCCAAAGCGTCGGGATGATCTGGGTCCGGTGAGGCGGCCCGGTGTTCGACGGCGTCGCCGGTCAAGCGCAAATAGGCGTCCTCGAGCGAGGCGCGCCAGCGGCGTGAGCTCGTGCAGGACGATGCCCCGCTCGGCCGCGGCCTCGCCGATCTGCCGACTCGACAGCCCGGTGATATCCAGCACGCCATCCTCGGTGCTGCGTACGAGCACGTGGTCGCCGCCGAGCGTGTCGCGCAGCGCGGCGCAATGCGGTGTGCGCACACGAACGGCTGAGCCGCCCCGATGCCTGACGGACGACCTCATCGACGGTCGTGTCGGCGATCAGACGACCGCGCCCGATGATGATCAGATGCTCGGCGGTCAACGCCATCTCGCTCATGAGATGCGACGACAGAAAGACCGTGCGGCCCTCGGCCGCGAGACCCTTGAGCAGCGAGCGGATCCACATGATCCCTTCCGGATCAAGCCCGTTGGTCAAGTCAGCGTCATGCCCACCAGAACGGCTGGGCTCGTCGCCGCCGCCACGCATGCGCACGGCAGCGGCGGCTCGCGCGGACCTGGACTTCTGATGCGTGGTTGCCGCGCCGGTCACGACCGGCTGGACGGCGCGAGGAGTGACGCTGATGCGCGGGCCCCGGCGTGAGTTCTGGCGCAGCCGCTGGTGGACGCCGGCATTCTCGCTGTTCCTTGGCGCGCTCGTGCTGGGCGCGATGTGGATCGGCGGCGACCGCGACGGTGGTCCGCGGTCGTTGGCGCTCTTCGTTGCGCTGGCGGCGCTGTTTGCGTTCGGCGGGCGCAGCGACACGCTGCGCGGCCTGGGGGGCCCGGGCCGCGACGGCGCTGGGAGATGATCGATCTTCGCGCCACCGCGTTCGCAGGCCTGGTCGTGATCGTCCTGCTCAGCGGCGCGTGGCTGTGGGAGCTGGCCCACAGCGAGGACGGCGGCCCGTACGGCGAGGTCATGGCGATCGGCGGCCTATCGTACATCCTCGCGATCGCATTCTTGCGCTGGCGCGCGTAACGCCGACGCTTCACATCCGCCTGCGAGTGGTTCCGCTCATGCACGGCAGCAGTGCGCCGCACGGCCATTGGAGAGAGCCGCAAACTCGCGCCGGGCGCAAGCGCGTGCGAGTGCCGGGAGCAGGCGATCCGACACCCCGCCGTGACGCTGCCCGGCGCGGCTCGCCTCTTCGATCACGCTCGTGCAGACCGGGTACTCGTGTTCACCGTCCGACGCCTGCATCGCAGAAGCGAAACATCGAGGCTCGGAAGAAGACTATGGTCGTGTCCCGCGAGTCAGGAGGCTGCTGCCATGTACGTGCGTGTCGTCCGATTCACCGACGTGAGCCCCGAACAGATCGAGGCGAACCTCGCCCGCATCAACGATTCAGACGGACCGCCCCCTGGCATCCCGGCCACGGGCCTGAAGATCCTCCACGACGCATCGCAGGGAACGGCAGTCGTTCTCCAGTACTTCGCAACGGCGGAGGACATGGCCACCGGCGCCGCCGCGTTCAGCGCGATGGATCCCTCCGACACGCCGGGCACCCGCGCCTCAGTCGACACGTGCGAGCTCAAGCTCGAACTCGAGGCGCCCTGAGCGGACGGGCGATCCGGCGTGCGCCCACGGCCGATCCTCAACGCCGCACAAGCGACGAACGAGCCGCGCGCCCTCAGCGGGACATCCTGATCAAGGCCCTGCATTGGCCGTCTCCGCGCTGTCACTTGCGCGCCGACGCTGCCGGCGTGGTAAGCCCACACGCCTAGGCTGCGCCCGAGGAGCCCTCCTACGCGCTGGGCATCCAACGCGCGCTGGAAGGCGACGAACAGGTATGGAGCCACCGGGGCGGCGCCCCCTGGACCAGCACCGTGCTCTGGCACCTCCCCCGCCGCGACCTGACGATCCTCGCCGTCACAACAACCGACACCCCCGACATCGCAGACCTCCCAGCCGAACTCGCCACCATCGTGCGCGAGCGGCGCTCAAGCGCCACGCCGACCTTCGTTCCCTTCGGCGAAGAACGCGACGGTCGCTTCCAGCCGCGCCAACCACCGCGCACGTCGACCGCCGGGCTGGCCCGGGCCGCGGAGCACATGCTGACGTACTTCGTCGGGCCACTCCCGCGGTCATCCGCCGCGACGACGTGAAGCTCCACCTCACCACCAGCGTCCCAAGGCTCCGCGTGCATCTGCGCACGGCAGCAGCGATGCGCCATGCCCACGAGCACACCGCATCGCCCTGACAGCCGCCAGCCGCGCAAGCCTTTCAGTCATCGACCAACTCGCGGTCACGTGGGATGTTTCCAATGGTGAGCGAAGGACACCCAGGCCACGGCTGGTCGTCAACGAGGGGAAGCGACGGCTTGTTTCGGCGCCACGCAGACGCGGATCTTCAAAGACGTGACGCATTGCGGGCCCTTGGCGAGCTGGTGATCCGCTCCGAGCGCGACGGTGACAGACACGTCGTCGCACCCATTGGCGTGCTTGACGTGATGACCGCACGCCTGCTCGACAACGAGCTCGAGCACGCAGAGGCCACCGACGCGCGCGAGATCCTGGTCGACCTCACCGGCCTGCAGTTCATCAGCTCCGCGGGCCTGAAGGTCTTCCTCCAAGCCGCCGCCAGGTCGCGCGCGCACGGCAACCGCCTCACGATCCTGCGCGGCCCCGACACCGTCCACCGCACCTTCGAGATATCCGGACTAGCGACGCGGCTGCCGTACATCGACCACGAGGAACTGACGTCACCGGCCTAGAAACGCCGCGGTACGGCCGCTGGCGGTATCGCTGCCGATGCCGTCGGCGGTGCGACCTTGGGGAGTCGAAATCCAAACGTGAGTGGCGTGATCGTCAGCCGGCGTGGCGGAGAACGGGCCGGTCGCGTTGGCAGCCCTCGCGGTGACGGCGATCGTCGGTATCGCCGCGCCGATCGGCACGCTCGTCGTGACCAACGCGCATGATGACAACGTCCTCGAACGCGAGCAGGCGCAGACCGACCGGACAGAGCTGCGCCAGGGTGTTGGACGACGCGACGAGTCCGTCGCGCGCGAAGACGTCATCGACCGCTTCGAAATCGGATACGACCTCGTACTGGTAGCAGTGAGGCTGTCCTCGCGGCCGCCGAGCGCAGGGGCAGCCGGGGAGGGGTGGGCGCTGCCGCGTCATGACGCGCGCAGCCACCGGTGCAGCTCGTCCGCCTGCACCTTGCCGATCGCGTTGCGCGGCAGGGCTTCGGTGAAGATCACGTCGCGCGGGTGCTTGTAGTCGGCGAGCTGTCCGTCGAACAGGCCCTTGACGTCGTCGGCGCTCAGCGCGCCAGGCCGGCGCAAGACCACGAACGCGACCGGCACCTCTCCCAGCTCGTCATCCGGGCGTCCGATTACGGCGAATTCCGCGATACCCGGACAGTCTGCCAGCACCGACTCGACGTCGGCGGGATACACGTTGTAGCTGCCGACGATGATGACCTGCTTGATGCGATCGACAGGATGCCCTCAGCATCGATGACCCCCGCGTCGCCCGTGCGCAGCCATCCGCCCTCGTGAAACGCCTTGCGGGTCGCCTCCGCGTTTCGCCAGTACTCGGGCATGACGGTTGGGCCCTTCACGAGCACCTCGCCGACCTCGCCGGACTCGACCGGCGAGCCGTCCTCAGCGGCGATCCTCACGCTGCAGTGCGGCAGCGGCCTTCCCGCCGTGGCGCGCAGCCGGTGGGCGTCGTCGAGCGAGACGATGGTCACGACCGGCATCGCCTCGGTGAGGCCGTAGTCCTGGAGCACGCGGACGCCGCGCTCGAACCATGGCGCCAGCACGTCCTCGCGCACCGTGGTCGAGCCGGTGATGACGCAGCGCAGGCTGGACAGATCGGTCGTCTCCCAGCCCGGGTCTGAGATCAGCGCCTTCGTCATCGCGGGCGTCGCGATCGCGAGCGTGATCTGCGGCTCTCGATCTGCGCCAGCATCGCGCCCGGTTCGAACTCGCGCTGCAGCGTCACGGTCGCGCCCGTGGCGAGCGCGGGTGTCGCGATCAGGATCGTGGCGCAGCTCGGGGGCCTGCGCGAGCAGTGCGGGCAGGGAGCCGGCCCCGTCCTCGTGGCCGAACGCGATGACCCTCAGCCCGAGAGAGCTCCCTGCCGCGCTCGCCGTCTCCGCGAACGCGGCCTCGGCGACCACCGCCTCGGGCTCGGTGTTCGCGAGCACGACCTCGAGCTCCGGCGCCGGCATCCGCGCGCTCAGCGGGACGAGTATCGCTCCCACGCGCGCGCACGCGAACAGCAGGTCGAGCAGCTCGGGCGCGTTGCCTCCGAGGTACGCGACCCGGTCGCCGTCGTCGATGCCTGCACCGGCGAGCGCGCCCGCAAGCCGTGCCACCCGCCGCTCCATCGCGCCGTAGCTGGTCTCCCGATCCTCGAATCGGAGGACGAGCTTGTCAGGGCGGCGCCGCGACCATTCGGCGATCCAGCCCGAGATCTCCGAATCCGCGAGGCGCACAGCGGCAAGGGTAGTCGCGTAGCGCGTCCGGGCGGCTCGGTCCAGCGCCGCCGGATCGTCGCGCTGCTCGCCAGCCAAGGACACGCGCCGCCGCGTGCGCCGTTGGCCTGAAGGTGAGACCAACCACCCAGTGAGCCGACAGACGGTGCGCTCCGAAGCGCACTCGCGGCAGAGCGGGGTGTTCGCGCGAGCTCGGCGCGCTGCGGTGCGCCAATGGATCGAGTCGATCATCGACACGCTCAAAGGCCAGCTCTCGCTGGAGCGTCACGGTGCGCACGCGATGCCCGGCCTCGTGGCCCGTTATGACGCCTGGTTCGGTTCGCACGGCATCCGCCTTCCCGGGGCATCCGCACACCCCGCCGCAGCCAGCGGCCGCCGCGCGGCGAGCGGCCCCGCCACGGCGCAAATCATGAGTGCTGGCCGGGCAGGTCTGGGTCTGTTCGGCGTGAAGCCGAGGGTCACCCGGTCCTGGCGATCACCGCCCGCATTTCGTCGGCGGTGAAGGCCCGCATCGTGGTTGTGCGCAGGTTGCCCTGCGCGGCCAGCGTCAGCGTCGCAGCGGCCATCGACTCCTCGTCGGCAGCCTCGGCGACAGCCACGATGTCGTGCTCGCCGAGCGTCCAGTAGACCTGCGTGAGGCTCACGTCCATCCGCTCGAAGCCGTCCCGAGCTGCCTCGTAGCGATCAACGCTCTCCCGGAAGCCCTTGACCCCCTGCTCCGTCCAGTCGATCAACGCGATAAAGGTCGCCATCGCACTCCTCCGGTCCTGTGGCTGTACAGGACGAACCTACTCCCGGTGCGCGCTCGGTCTCAAGGGTCACCCGCCGCAGGAGGCGATTCCGTGACCCGACCAGCCGCCGACAGCAGCATGCCGGTAGAGACGACCGCTTCGACGAATAGTGCAGGTCTTCGCGCGATCCGGCGCGCACGGTCGCGCACCTGAAAGCGCCCTCGGCCGCGTCTACATCCAGCTCGCGATCAAGTCGCGCAGCCACTGTCGGCCACGCTCGTCCAGCCCTCGGGCGAGACGCATAGACCGCGCCCAATGTGAGTCAGGACGCGCTGCCGGCGGACTCGAAGGCCGTCGATTCGAAGCCCGGATATATGTGTGCGGGACGGGGAGGGTCGGGACTATCGTCGAGGTCGAGGCCCGGCGTGTACCACGTCCACTCACCCGCGAACCGCAGGGCGGCCGGCATCATGACGAGCCGCACGAGCGTTGCGTCGATGATCACGGCGATCGCGAGGCCGACGCCGAACTGACGCAGGCTGGCGACATCGGCGAGCCCGAAGGCGACGAAGACGCCGAGCATGCTGAGCGCGGCACCGGTAACGACGCGCGCGGTCCGAGACAGCCCGACGTCGAGAGCGCGCTCCTCGTTGCCGCAGCGCAGCCACTCCTCGCGCACGCGGCTGAGGATGAACACCTGGTAGTCGATCGACAGCGCGAAGACGACGCCGAAGATTGCGGTCACGGCGACGGCGTCGATCGTGCCCGGTCCGCCGAGCAGGGGCGCGTCGCCTTGGAAGAGCAGTGTGAGCAGGCCGAGCGTCGCGCCGACGGCGAGCAGATTCACGACGACACCGATGATCGGGACGACGATCGAGCGCAAGAGGACGCCGAGCAGCAGGGCAGTCACCAGGGTCAGGACGATCACGATGAGCGGCAGCCGCTCAGCCGCGACGGCGTTGTAGTCCGAGAGCAAGGCTGCCGGCCCGCCGACGGCGGAAGCCGCGCCGAGCGACCTGCCCAATTCGGCGGAGGACGCGCGCAGGCGCTGGTAGAGAGCCTTCGTGCGCGGGTCGGACGCGGTGTAGCGAGGCACGACGACGATCCGCGCGCCCTGGCCGCCGTGATCGAGGTTGACGCCGATCGGCTTGTCGTTGCCGCTCTCCAGCGCGGCGAGCAGGAAATAGCCGGAGTCGAAGAAGCTCGCTGTCCCGCTCATCGGTGCCGCGCCGGCGTCGCCGGATGCAGATCTGCTGAGGCCCTTGACCGCGCTGCGGGCATCATCGAGGCCGCTCGCGAGCTGGCCGGCGCGCTGTTCGCCGGCGCGCGCGCCGTCCGCGAAGCCATCGACGTCGGTCCGCACGGCACCGACCGCCGCGCTGATCTTCCGCGCGCCACCGTCCAGCTGGTCGAGCATCCGTGCGAGCGACCCGCTGCCCTCCGTGAGCGCGCCGACGGAGCCGCCGAGCTTCTGCACCCTGCGAGTGATCGCCTCGGCGCTGTCGGCGAGCTTGCCGACCGCGGTCGCCAGGTTGGCCGCCTCGTGCGCCGGTATCGCGGACGCGATCCGGGCCGCGTACTGAGCGTCAACGCCGACCTGGCGCAGCGGCTCGTCGAGCACCGCGCCCGGGTCGGCGGCGAGCGCCCGGCGCGCTGTCGCCAATGCCCTGCGAGCGCGCAGGCCGGCGGCGCTCGTGGGGAGGATCGAGCGCTCGGCGGCGGCGAGTCCAGCGTCGGCCTGCCGGCGCTGCGCTCGAACGGCCGCCTGCACCCGCTCCAGGATGCTCCCACGGCCCTGCAGACGCTCCTGCAGGTAGCGTGCGGCGCCGGCGAGCTTGCTCAGACCGGCGCTGAGCGAGCGCGCGCCGGCTCGCAGGCCGCGCGCCCCGGTGCCGGCAGCGGCCGATCGGGATGACAGTTCGGTGGCTCCGGTTCCGGCGTCGGCGAGCTTCGCGGCCAGCCGGCGCGCGCCGCTTCCGGCGCCGTTCAGCCCCGTCTCCAGCGCCGCGACGCCGCCCTCGAGGCTGCGCGATCCGGCCGCGACACGGTCGGCGGCCGAGGTCGCGCCCGAGAAGGAGCTGCGTAGCGAGCCGGCGCCGTCCGCGGCCGAGCTGACGCCGGCGTCGAGCTTGCGCAGCCGCCCCCCGGCGCGCGGCGTGCCGCGGCTTGCGGCCAGCGCCTTGCGTCCGCTGCGGCGCAGCTGTGCGGCGGAGCGCGCGATCTCGCCCGGGCCGAGTACGGCGCGCACGGCGAGATCCTTCGCGAGCTGGCGTTGCATGCGCGCGAGCGCAGCCAGCCGCGGCTGCGTGGTCACCGCGCCCTTGCGCGTCACGGCGACAATCTCAAACGGCTCCGTCCAGCCGGCGCCCATCGCCTTGGCGACGTCGTCGTAGTGCGCCCGCGCCGGGCTGTCAGACGGCAGCGACTGCGCCGTCGGCGCGCCGGCGCGCAGCCCGAGGACCGGTACGCACGTTGCGAGCAACAGCGCCGCGGCGGCGAGGCCGAGCAG
>JBOGYT010000008.1:0-19985 GCA_050696955.1 Solirubrobacteraceae bacterium
GCACAGGCCCGCGCGGCCCGCCTTGCCGCGCTGAGCTCGAGCCGCACGAAGCGCCGGCGTGCCGAGCGGGCGCTGAACAAGCTGCTCGCGCAGCGCAACCGCGCGGCCAACCAGGTCGGTCCCGGCGGGCCATGGGCGATCCCGTGGCCGATCGTGCAGTGCGAGTCCGGCGGTCAGAACCTGCCACCCAACAGCGCCGGCGCATCGGGCTACTACCAGTTCCTGCCGTCGACGTGGAGGGGGCTCGGCGGCTCGACGCGGCACGCCTACCAGGCGTCCAAGGCCGAGCAGGATCGGCTCGCGGCGCGGCTGTGGAACGGCGGCCGCGGCGCAAGCAACTGGGTCTGCGCGGGCCTCGTCGGGATCATCTGATGCTCGCGCGGCGGCGCCGCGTGATACTCGGACCATGACCCGCCCCCGCCGCGCCGCGATGGTCTGCTTGTCGGTCGTGGCGGGAGTCGGCGGGGCAACCGCCTCGAGCGCCGCGGCGGCCGACTTCAACCCGTACGTCGCTCACCGCGTCACCGCGACGTCGTCGTGCGGGCCCGGCGAGCTCGTGAGCGCGCCGCAGTTCACCCACGTCCGCGTGAAGCGCGCGCGCTGAACGTTCGACACATGGGCCAACATCGGTGGGCGGTTTTCCGCCCACCGTCGAAGGTCTGGCCCCGCGGCCCCGGCGATGATCGTCGCCATGGCACAGAGCAGATCGCACCGGCTCGAAGTTCGCATCCGGAGTCTGAACCACCCTCGCCCCCCTCGCAGGCGTGGGTTTCAGACCAGTCGAGGCTTCGACTGCGATCGCGTTCGCCGGCTGATGCAAGGCGGGGGCCGATGAGGCCCCAGCGCGCACGGCCACGAACGCGGGCCAGCGCCCGGCGCGGCCGCGAACGGCCACCGCCGCGGCCGGTGAGGAGTCTCCGGCGTCCGGGCCGCCCCGTTCCCCCGGGCGGTTCGCCGGACGGTTCCGCTTCACCGTGACCGACCGTGACCGCCGTGCCGACGACCCGCGGCGCGGCGGTCACATTCTTTGAACAACGGCGCAGGCCCCACGACCTAGGTTCGCGCGATGAAGCGCAACCTGCTCGCGATCTGTCTCGCCGCCGCCCTCCTCGCCACCCCCGTCGCCGTTGCCGGGGGACGCCACGGCGACCCCGGCCCATCCAAGCCGCTGACGCTCGCCGTCATCGGTGACATCCCGTACGGCGAGCCGCAGATCACGAACTTCCCCGCCGAGCTCGGCGAGATCAGCGCCGACCCACAGGTTCGCCGCGTCATCCACCTCGGCGACATCAAGAACGGCTCGAGCCGCTGCGACACGTCGTACTTCCAGGCGCGTCTCGACGACTTCAACAGCGCCGACGATCCGTTCCTCTATACCCCCGGGGACAACGAGTGGACCGACTGCCACCGAGCCAACAACGGCGGCTATGAGCCCCCCGAGCGCCTGAGGACGCTGCGCGCGCTCTTCTTCGACGAGCCCGGCAGGACGCTCGGCCGCCAGCGCGCCAAGGTCGAGTACCAGTCGCACCGTTACCCCGAGAACGTGCTCTGGACGAGCGCCGGGGTGCCGTTCGGGCTCGTCCACGTCGTCGGCTCGAACGACAACCAGCTGCGGTGGTTCGGCGACCGCAGGGACGCGTCGGGCGAGCTCGTGCCCGAGACGCCCGCCGAGACCGGGCTGCGCGTGCGCGAGTACGTCGCCCGCGAAGCCGCCGCGCTGCGCTGGATCGACCGCATCTTCGACGAGGCCGAGGACGAGGGCGCCCCCGCTGTCGTCATCGGCATGCAGGCCGACATGTGGGACGGCGACGCGGCGATCCAGACCGCGTACGTGCCGATCAAGGCGGTGCTCGCCGACCGCGCCGCGCGCTTCGGCAAGCCCGTGCTGCTCCTTCAGGGCGACTCGCACGAGTTCCTCATCAACACGGTTCCCGGTCAGCCGGACAACCTGACCAGGATCGTCGTGCAGGGATCGACGAGCGAGCCGCACGAGTGGCTGCGGCTGCGCGTCGACCCGTCCGCGCCCGGCGTCTTCTCGTGCGAGCGGGTCGTCTTCGCGGGCGGCGGCGTCAGCCCGTGTCCGCCGCGGACCCCGCTCGTTCCCTGAGACGCGGTGCCCCAACGGCGCTGCCGCGCGCACGCCGGCCGAGCTCCACGAGCTCGGCGAGGTACTCCGCGTCGCGCGCGATGCCCGAGAAGCGGCCCGAGCCCCACGTGTACAGCCACGGCAGTCCCACGACGTAGAGGCCGGGAACGTCGGTGACGCCGCGCTCGTGCACCAGCCGCCCACCGCCGTCGAAGACCGGTAGTTCGACCCAGCCGTAATCGGGCGCAAAGCCGGTGCTCCAGATGATGCTCCCGATCGGGGCCACGCTGAGGTCGAGCTCACGCGGCTCGAAGGCCGGCTCCCAGACCGGCGTGTAGCGCGCCTGCACCGGAGCGTCGATCGCGCGTTCGGCGATGTGGCGGTCGATCGTGTCCTTGATCGCCTCCGCCGCGGCGTCGGCCGCGTCGAGGTTGTGGCGCAGGTCGGGCGCGAACGCGAGCACGCCCCCGCGCGCGCCGGTCAGCCGGCCGTACAGGCACATCCCCTCGCTCGCGAAGCGGCGCAGGTCGATGTCGCGCCCGCCGTCGCGGCCGGTGACGTACTGGTTGGCCTTCGCGCGCACGCCCTCCCCCAGCTTGTGCTCGTGCACGGGCAGGTCGTAGTAGCCGAGGTCATCGAGCCAGTCGACGACGTCGCGGCCGCGGTAGAAGCGGGCGGTGCGCGTCGCGCCGCCGACGCAGAGATGGACGCGGCGGCCGGCGAGATGGAGGTCCTCGGCGATCTGGCAGCCCGACTGGCCGGTGCCGACGACGAGCACGTCTCCGTCCGGGAGGCGCTCGGCGTTGCGGTACTGCGACGAGTGCAACTGCTCGATGGCACCCGGCAGGGCGTCGGCACAGCGCGGGATGCGCGGCACGTGGTAGCCGCCGGTCGCGATCACGACTTGGTCGGCGCGCAGCCGGCCGGCGGACGTGCTCACGTCGAACCGGTCGTCGGCGCTCCGCCGCAGCGACCGGACCGTCACGCCCTCGAGCAGCGGCGGCCCGAACGACGCCGCGTAGCCCTCCACGTAGGCGACGATCTCGTCGCGGCTCATGAAGCCGTGCGGGTCGTCGCCGGCGTAGGGAAAGCCGGGCAGGCGGCATTGCCAGTTCGGCGTCACGAGACAGAACGAGTCCCAGCGCGCCGTGCGCCAGTCGTGGCCGACGCGGTGGGACTCGAGCACGAGGTGATCGATCCCGCGCTGCTTGAGGCAGTAGCTCATCGACAGCCCGGTCTGACCGCCGCCGACGACGATGACCGGCGTCGACGGCGTCACTCGTCGAAGCCCAGGACCGTCACGCGCGAGCCCGTGTCGTGATCGAACGCCGCCGCGCTGCGCTCGATCGCCTCGAGCTGCTGCGCCGCGCTCGTGCAGGCGAAGCCGTGGCGGCGTCGGACTCGCTCGCTCGCGAGCTCGAGCGCGCTCGTCGTGCGGCGCAGGAAGTCCGTCAGCGGATAGGACTGGCCCGGCGACAGATAGTCCTTCACCGAGCGCGACGGCGAGTAACAGCGCTCGAGCGACCCATCGGGCCAGCGTACGGTGAAGTGCAGCTCGGGCATCTCGCTAGACGGCCAGCTGCTCGGACAGCCGGTAGACGTCCGGGCGGCGGTCGCGGATCGGCGACATGGCGCGGCGGGCGCGCGCGATCTTCGCCGCGACGTCGACCGACGCGATCGCGAGGCCGGGATGAATGCCGGTCGCAGCGAGCGCGTCGCCGCCCGGACCCACGACGCGCGCGCCGCCGAGGAAGCGCAGCGAGCCGAAGCTGCCGGTCTGGTTGGCCGAGGCGACGATGACCTGGTTCTCTGCCGCCCGGGCGCGATCCCACAGCTCGGCGAGCCGCCACTGGCGGTCGTCCTGCAGCCGCGGCGCGACGTTCGTACGGCTACAGGGCCACGCCGACAGGAACGTGAGGATCTGCGCGCCGTCGAGCGCGAGCGTGCGGGCGGCCTCAGGAAACGCCTTGTCGTAACAGATGAGCATCCCGATCCGTCCGGCCGGCGTGTCGAAGGCGGCAAGCTCGTCTCCCGCGGTCGTCAGGCGGCCCTCGGCGAGCGGCAGATGGACCTTGCGGTGCAGTCCGAGCAGCCCGTCGCCGGACACGCACGCCGCGACGTTGTGGACGATGCCCTCGCCGCCGTCCTCGGCGAAGCCGACGCAGACCGTCGTGTCGCCGGCGAGCTCGGCGAGCCGCCGCAGCTCGGGGCCGTCGGGGTCGAGCGCCGGCGGCGCCGACGCCTCGTCGTCGCCGTGCAGCGACTCGACGTAGCCGCCGAGCGCGGCCTCGGGCAGCACGACGAGCCGCGCGCCGCAGACCCGCGCCTCACCGAGGATGCGCTCGATCGTGTGAAAGCAGGCGTCGAGGTCGCGGCCGAACGGCGCCGCCGCCGCGGCGATGACGAGCTCGCTCATCCCCGCACCTCGCCCGCACGGCCGAGCCCGGTCACCGCACCGCAGAGCGCGACCGTCACGTCCCCATCGGGCCAGCGCAGGCGCACCCCCGGCCCGGCGTCGAGGCGGCCGATCGCCGCACCGACGGCCGGACCCCCTACTGGGAGCGGCGCGCCCGTCCCGTCGGCGGTCAGCATCCCGAAGCCGGGGAAGCACGTCAACCAGTCGCCGGCATCGACGCCGGCCGGCCGCGGAACCGCCGCCACGTCGATCTCGGCGCCGCAGCCCGACGCCTCGGCCAGCATCCCGGCCGTGCCGACGACGCCGGCCATGCTGACGTCCTTGGCCGCGCGTGGCTGCGCGCGCCCCACGGCGCTCAGCATCGCGCGCAGCTCGTCGCGCGAGCGCCCGGACGTCGAGTCCCACTGGCGAGCGCGGTAGCCGGGGCGCCAACCGCCCGCCAGGTCGGCCGTGAGCGACAGCACATCGCCGCGCTCACCGCCGCCGGCGGGCACGGGCCGGTGCGCGCGGCCCATCCCGGTGACGCCGAGCGAGCCCGGCACACCAAGCGTCGTATGACCGCCGAGGACCGGCAGGCCGAAGGCGTGCGAGCCCGAGCGCAGCCCGCGCACGATGCGCTCGGCGTGCGCGGCGTCGGCGGCGCCGATCGTGTCCAGGGCGCCGACGGGCTCGGCGCCCATCGCGCTGAGGTCGTGCGCGGTGACGAGCATGCCGCACCAGCCCGCCCACTCGGGATCGCGCTCGACCATCGCCGGCAGGATCGCGTCGGTCGCCGCTACGAGGTCGGACCCGGGGATCGGGACGCCGTCGTCGCCGAGCCATCCGTCGCCGCTGTCGATGAGCTCCGACACGAGCGGGCCGAGCGCGGCCTTCGTCGACGCCGCAAGCGTCTCGAAGCGATCGACCGGCCAGCGCATGAGCGCGTGGGGCGCCGGTTCGCCGCCGAGCGAGCGCACGCGGTGCCAGCCGAGGCGCTCGAAGACGCGGGCGTGTCGCTCCTGCACGTGCGCGTCGAAGCGCAGCGCGCCCGCGTCGACGGCGGCCACGCATGCCGACGCGACGAGCGCCGACGCGACACGACCGCGGGCCGCGCCCGCGCCGTCACCGCAGACCAGCCGGCTGCCGCGCCACCAGCCCAGGCCCGGATCGTCGCCCTCCGGATGCAACCGCACCCCGCCGAGCACGGTGCCGTCGCCGGCGGCCGCCACGAGCACGATGGTGTGTGCCGCACCATCGTGCTCGTCGCAGTCGTCGTGCGCGAACAGCCCCTGCTCCTCGACGAACGCCCGCCGCCGCAGCGACGCGTAGGCGCGCAGCCGGGCCGGGTGGTCCTCGCCGTGGACGATGAGAAACGGCGCCGGCCCCGCCGCGCGCGGCCCCGGGCCGCCCAGGCGCTGGATGAGGTCTGCGGCGCTCACTCAGCCGCCCACCGCGCTGAGCGCGGAGCACGCCCCGCAGGCCGCGCAGCCGGCCTCCTGATCGGCGCCGACCATGCCGGCGCGCCGCAGCTCGCGCGCCACGCGATCGGTGATGTCCGCGACGAGCTCGTGGCTTGGCGCGGGGGTCCCGTCGGCATGCCCGAGTGCGCCCACGAGCGGGCGGAAGGGAACGACGAACGGGTACACACCGATCGCGATGAGATGGCGCGCGCCGGCGACGAGCTTGTCGGGGTCCTCGCCGAGGCCGATGAGCAGGTACGTCGAGACGCGGTTGCGGCCGAAGACGCGCACCGCCTCCGACCACGCCTCCTCGTAGCGCTCGACCGGCACGGTCGCCTTGCCGGGCGTCCAGCGCTCGCGCACGGCCTGGTCGAGGCTCTCGATGTGGATTCCGATCGCCCGCGCGCCCGCGTCGCGCAGCCGGCCGATCCAGCCGAGGTCGACCGGCGGCTCGATCTGCACCTGCATCGGCAGCCGCGGCACCGCTTTGCGCACCGCGTCGGTGCAGCGCGCCAGGTGACGTGCTCCGCGATCGGGCCCGTTCGAGGTGCCGGTCGTCATGACGAGCTGGCGGATGCCGTCCATCCGCACCGCCGCAGTGACGACCTCCGCGAGCTGGGCGGGCTGCTTGACGTGCGTCGTCTCGCCCGCCTCCAGCGACTCCTCGATCGTGCAGAAGCGGCAGCGCTTCTCCTCGTCGGCGTAGCGCACACAGGTCTGCACGACCGTCGTCGCCAGGACGTGGCGCCCATGCAGCCGCGCGATCTGCTCGTAGGGCACGCCGTCGTCGGTGCACAGGTCGTAGAAGCGCGGCCGCGCCACGGCCGACAGATCGGCGTCGACGATGACGCCGTCGCGCGTGAGCACGCCGTCGTCGAATGCGGCCCACGGCGAGTCGGGCGACATCGGCAGCGCCGTCGGCCTGCCGTCGAGCAGCCAGTGCCCGTCGTCGCTCGGGCCCGCGCCCGCCTGACGCCTCACCGGCGGCGCGGTCCGCAGCCCGCGGACCGCGAGCTCCGAGCGCAGGCCGATGTCGAGCGCCCTGGCCCGCACTCAGAACATCCAGGTCGTGTTGATCAGTGCGCCCTTGCGGGCGTACTCGATCATCGCGTCCTGCATGTCGAGCGGATGACACGGGATGACGCCGTCCATGAGGTCCTCCTCGCGCGCGCCATGCAGCGCAAGCCCCAGCCTGCAGGCGAACACCTTGCCGCCCTCGTCCATGAACTTCGCCAGCTGCGAGTTCTCGTTGCGCATGCCGGGGAAGATCTCCGAGCCGACCTCGGGGAAACCGCGCGTGGCCAGGCAGTTCAGGGAGCCGATCCCGAAGAAGTACAGCGCCGAGTCGAAGCCCTTGCGCTGTGCGCGGATGGCCAGCAGGACGGCGACGAAGCTCACCGAGGACTCGTGGACGATGCCGTGCACCATGCCGAGATACGTCTCGCCCGGCTCCGCCTGATAGTCGGGAAACACCTTCGTGGAGCCGTAGATCGACTCCCCCAGCCCCTTGGACGGGTGGGGTATCTCCATCAGGCTCGCGATCTCCTGATCGCTGAGCTTCGGCTCGACCGCCATGAGCGGACTCCTTCCGTTTGTGGGATCGAGCCCCATGGTGCGGCCGGGCCGCGCTCGCGGCTATGGACAGCTGGGCGGAACTTGCGCGCCGGCCGATGGACCGCCTGTCGTGCGACCCGGCGCTGACCATTCGACGTCTGGATCGGCGATACGCGAATATTCAGCACGCGCTGTGTAGTGCGCCGGCTCAGCCGTCGTCCCCGCCTCCGCGACCGCTGCGGCCGCGTCCCCGGCCGCGGCCCTCGCCGAAGTCCTCGCTGTCCTCGGCCT
Source organism: Solirubrobacteraceae bacterium (assembly GCA_050696955.1). Lineage (GTDB taxonomy): Bacteria > Actinomycetota > Thermoleophilia > Solirubrobacterales > Solirubrobacteraceae > CADCVQ01. Next base: position 7,787 of record JBOGYT010000008.1, read on the forward strand.
CCCTGCCCGATGCGGCGGCGATGAACGCCGCCAGCGCGCGGATCGTGTCCGGGTCCAGCTCCTCGCCGTAGTCCGTCGGCATGAGCTCTTCCTCGTAGCCGTCGGTGATGTCGTCGCGCGGGTCGGTGATCGATTCGGCGATGTCCTCGCTGTCGTCGTCGAGCGCATCCAGGCGCGGGCCGAGCTTGCCGTCGGCGCCGATCGCGGCGATGGAGTGGCAGCGGTCACAGCCTTCGTCCTCGAACGCCTGACGGCCCGCGCGGACGGTCGCGCCACCCGCCGCGGTGCGCTGCTTCGCCGCCGCGTGCTGCGCCGCCGACGGCGCGGGCTCCTTGTCGGCGGGTGCGTCGACCAGGCCGATCCCGAGGATCGCCGCGCCCATGATGGCGACGACGATGACGGCGAGCGCGGCGCGGATCATCGTGCGCCCCACGGCCGGCAGCGCGGAAACGCCGCCGCGCCGCCGGCGAGCGCCAGCGCCGTGGCGGCGATCTCCGCGGCGACGACGAGCGTCGTCGCCTCGTCATAGCCGCCCTCGCGAAAGCCGAAAAAGCCCGTCGTATGCGAGCTGTAGATCGACACGAGCGACGGGACGACGATCGACAGCGCACCGAGCACGAACGGCCACACGCGCCCGAACACGAGCATCAGGATCACGACGGTCGAGCCAACCGCGTTGAGAATGAACAGCGGCCCGACGATGTCGACCTCCGCGTAGCCACGATGAAACAGCCGCGCATGCTCGAAGCCTGCGACGCAGACGGCGAGCGCGGCCAGCGCGAGGATGCCCATCGCGAGCGGGCCGGGATCACAGGGTTTGAGCAGTGCGCGCATCCGACGGGATGGATACCCCGCGGCGCCGTCGCGTACCGCTGCAGCGGTGCCCGATCGCATCACATGACTCCCACCCGCATCGTTTTCTCATCATTTCCGCTGCCCTGATGCTTGCTTTCACGGCAACGGCCTTCGCGGCGAGCAGACTGACGTTCGAGGACACGCTCGCCCGCAACCAATCCTCATCGGTGACCGTCACCGTGCACCGCAAGCCGGCCTTCCGGCTGAAGCTCAAGGCGCCGACCGCAGGCCGAACGCGGCTCTACCTGACGGGCAGGAATGCGCCCGCGGGCGGGCCGATCCTCGACACCAAGACGTCCGACTGCAGCGGAGCGGCAGGAACGTTCGTGTGCAGCTCTTCACTTGAGTCACTTCCGAAGGGCACCTACAAATTCAGGATCAAGTTCACCGGCGCATCAGGGCCGGCGAATGTGAGACTGACCGCGCGCTGGTACGTACGCGGACATAGCTCTGTCGTTCACCCGTCGGCGTCGCCGCGCACCGGCGTCTATAGACCCGCGGGGTGGCGCGCCGTGAAACCGCTTCCGGAGCGCGGCTCGGTGCGCCAGCGCGGGCCGCTGCCGCCCGAGCCGGAGGTGTCGAGCCGCAGGCCGGCGATGACGGCGAACGCATGGCCGCTGTGGGCGTAGATCGTGATCCAGCGACCCTTGCCCGGCTCGCCGTAGCTCGTGAAGCCCGGCGAGGCGAGCGGGGAGCTCAGCAGGCCCGCGCCGTGCAGCGCGTATGAGACCGTGCCCGAGCAGTCATAGCCACTGTCCTCCCACGTGCCGTGGCCGCCGCCGTATCTGTATGGCTTGCGGACGATCCGGTTGCCGGCGGCGACGGCCGCCTGCACCTGCGGTGGTGCACCCGCCGGGGCGACCGCCTTGCCGTTGGCAAGCACGCCGGTCGGCGCCGGCCGGATCGGCTGCGCCAGCGGCTGCAGCGCGTACGCGCGGTTGCGCATACCGCGAGCCTGGGCGCGCGAGACGCGACCGTCGACGCGCAGGGCGTTGCCGCGCTCGTAGGTGCGCACGCTGCGGCGCGTCGCGCGGCCGTACATGCCGTCGACCTTCGTCGGCACCCCGAGCAGCGTCAGCCAGCGCTGCAAGACCCGCACGTGACGGCCTTCGCTCCCCTGCCTGAGCGCGCGATCGCCAAACGCCGCCGAGGCGCTCGCCGGTGAGAGGGTGGGAGCGCCGACAGCGACAACGCTCGCTGCGCACGCCAACGACATGGCTCGGTTTCGCACTGCGTATTCCCCGCTTTCCAGGTGCTTCCGAGGTGAGCTGACGGGCTCGCGCTGGAAAGTGCGCTACGCCGGATCCACCGGCGATTCGCCCCGCGCGCCGCGGACGGCGCATTGGTTCCCCCGGCCGACCTCGCATTGGCGCGACGCCGGTTCAGCCTTGACCTTCGGGAACCCTGACACATACGGCGGCGAGAAGTTGCGTCAGGCGCGCACGGAGCCCGGCGCGAGCCGCCGCTGAGCCGCGACATCGGCGCGCCTCGTTTGCCATCCTGCCGCCGATGCGACTCAGCCGGAAGGTCCTCGTCGGAGTGGTCGGCGCGAGCCTGCTGGCGACCGCCGTCGCCACCGCGGTGCCGCCCGGCCGCTCGGACAACATCAGCGCGGTCAACCAGCAGCTCATCTCGCGCGACGCGGGCGGCGGGCCGGCGAACGGCTTGGCCGGCGAGCCGACGATCTCCTGGGACGGCCGGGTTGCGCGCTATGTCGCGTACACGTCGACGGCCACGGACATCGCCGCGAGCAACGGCAGGCGCAACGTCTTCCTCGTCACGCGCTCCGGCGGGAGCTCCGGCGGATCATGGAAGTACGGCTCGACGAGGCTCGCGTCCCGCGGCCGCAACGGCGCCGCCGCGAACGGCGACTCGTTCTCGCCCTCCCTCGGCGGCTGGTCGCAGGGCGATCGCGCCCGCAGGGGGAAGTGCCTCGCGTTCGTCTCGCGGGCGTCGAACCTCGTGGCGGGCGACGGCAACGGCCGCGCCGACGTCTTCGTCCGCAGGCTGCCCGGCAGCCGCACGCGCCGGATGCCCTCCCCGGCCGGCACGTCGGCCACCGAGGTCGCCGTCTCGGGCGACTGCCGCACGATCGCGATCGTCGCCGGCGGCACGCTGTATCTGAAACGCGGCGGCGGAGGCCTGAAGAAGGTTGCCGGCGGCGGCGTGAGGTCACCGAGCCTGAGCTACAACGGCGCCGGCCTGAGCTACGCCAGGGGCAGCGGCATCTACGTCCGCGGCCGCCGCGGCGGCGCCCGGAAGATCGCGGCCGGCAGCAACCCCGCCGCCGAGGGCGGCAAGCCGGCCACGCCCAGCCGCGGCCGAATCCGCTCAGTCGCCTACCAGCGCGGCGGGACCGTCCACTACAAGGACGTCGGCGGCAAGAACCGCACGGTCAGCACAGGCGCCGCGGCCGGGCAGCCCAGCGCCGGTGGGGGCCAGGTCATGTTCGGCTCCGGCCCGTTCGTCTACCTCTACGCCAAGAGCAACAACTTCGGCAAGACGGCGCCGCAGGGCTACTGCCCACCGAGCCAGGGCAACGTCACGGCGACGTACCCGAGCGGACGCGGGAACTACATCGTGTTCTCGTGCTCGGGCGGGTTGGTGTACCTGTCGTACCTGGGCGGCAAGTAGCCGCTGCGCCAGACTCGGGTCGCCTGAGATCTGGACGCGAGAACAGCTGGGGTCAATACTCAGGACGTGGAGGACGCGCACGATCGACTGCTCCGCCAGGCGGCATTCGAGCGCGTTCGTGAGCTGTCCCGCCTCCACGATGACCTCGTTCCCCTCGAGGTGCTCAGGGCGGGGTTCAGGTTTGCGGATCGACGCATCAGCTTCGGATCGTTTTACAGCGGCATCTACCGGCCGAAGGAACTGCATGGCGAAGCAGCCCTCGCGCTGGTGACAGCACCACCGAAGTCAGGCAAACCCGCGCCATACGAAGACACGTTCGACGAGGGCTCCGGTCGTCTCACGTATCGCTTTCGCGATCCCGGAAGCGGTTCCGTGCGCGCCCTGGCACGGGCTGAGGCAGACAACCGGACGCTCGTCGAAGCCCACCGCCTCGGTGTACCCGTCGTCTACTTCCGTGGTATCGCCCCGAGCCAGTACACCCCGCTCGCGCCGGTCTTCGTCACAGCAATCGACATGACGACGCGTACCGCTGAACTCGCCGTCGGTCTTCCTGTCACCGACACCACGTCTGCCGGCCTGGTGAGCGACGAAATCACCCGCCGGTATGCGACGAGAGAGGCCGCATACCGCCTCCACCAGCACCGTTTCCGACACGCAGTCCTGCGCGCGTACCGGACCCGCTGCACGATCTGTTCGCTCAAAGAGGCCTCGCTGCTCCAGGCGGCCCACATCGTCGAAGACCGCGATCCCCTTGGCGGCGCGACGGTGATCAATGGGCTCGCTCTCTGCGCCATCCATCACTTGGCCTACGACCGGAACCTCCTCGGCATCGACCCCGACGGTGTCGTACACATGCAGGCGAGACTGCTCCGGGAAACCGACGGTCCGATGCTCACGAATGGTCTGCAGCATTTCCACGGAGCGCGCATCCTTCAGCCGCGGCGTCCCGAGGACCGGCCGGATCGCGATCGGCTCGCTGTGCGCTACGACGCCTTCCGCAACGCCGCATGACGTGATGCAACCGACCCCACCAAGGCCGAAGCCTCGGTCCGGTTGGGTCGCGATTTCGCGATTTCAGGCCGTTGCAGGCTTTCGGGCTTCCCTCGTTTCCGAGGCTTCGGTATAGCGGGGGCGGGATTCGAACCCGCGACCTTCGGGCTATGAGCGGGGGTCTAACAGGGTCGATTTGGCCGCTATCTGCGAGAGATTTCTTTGGTTCGGTGGCGTCTGATTCGGTCAAATCGGACCCACATTGGAACCAGAAGCGGCGCCGGGATCCACGCGCTCTCCGGGGCTTGGTCATCCCGAGCACCGATTGCAGGATCCCTGTCCCATGTCTCGGGACGTGGGACAGAGCGCTATCTTGTTGATGTGCTCAACGGCCAGGACGTCGTCGTGCTGCTCAAGCTCGCCGGTCACGGCGAGGACTGGACGGTGCGCTCGCTTGAAGCAGAGCTGGGCATGTCGCGCGCGGGAGTCCACCGCTCCCTGCAGCGCCTGAGCGCGGCCAGCCTCTACGACCTTCAGCGCCGGCGCGCGAACATCAGCCAGGCCGAGGAGTTCCTCGTCCACGCCGTCAAGTACCTCTTCCCGCCCGAACTCAACGGCGAGACGCGCGGTGTCGCGACGGCCTGGGCCGCCCCACCGCTCGCCGGCGAGCTCGCACCGCAGAACGACCTGCCGCCCGTCTGGCCGGACCCCAACGCAAGCCAGCGCGGCATCGCCGTCACGCCCTTGCATCCAGCCGTGCCAGGGCTCGCCATGCGCGACCCCGACCTCGCCGAACGTCTCGCCCTCGTTGACGCGATACGCATGGGCGACGCGCGCATACGGAACCTCGCGGCCGAGCTCCTCGGCCAGCGCCTCGCACGACCCGCGGCCACCGCGTGAGCATCGAGCTCCTCGAACTCGCCGCCGAAGCGCTCGGCGAGTTGCTCGAGGAAGTCGTGTTCGTCGGCGGCGCGACCGTGGTGCTCTGGATCACCGATCCGGGCGCACCTCCGGTCCGCCCCACCGCGGACGTCGACGTCGTCGTCGAGGTCGCCACGCGCAGCGCCTTTCACGACTTCGAAGCGCGGCGGCGCAAACGTCGCTTCGGCGAAGACCAACTCACGGCCCGAGAACACGCCCCAGCGTCGCGAACTTGGACAACGCTCGGTATGACTCCGCCCATGGCGACAACGGACCTGCCCGACTCGCCGACGCCGGCCTCATCACCCAGCGGGGGCGCACCCGCAGCACGAAGTGCGTGGCATCACAGACGCTGCGACGACACGTCCGATCACAAGATTCTCCGCGGACGTCTTCCGGGGCCCGCGCAAGACGGGGCGGATGACAACCTCTCGGCACATCCCGAAGCCGCGCAAGCGTCCGCGAACCTCAACGCAACCGCTTCACGGCCTAGGCTCCGCAGCACTTCTTGAACTTGCGCGCGCTGCCGCACGGGCACGGATCGTTGCGACCGGTCTTCGACACGACGCGCTGGCCGCGCTCGGCTGCCAGCGCACGCGCGGCGATCACCGCAGCCTGACGGCCGTCGGACTCACGACCCGGAACGGTCGCGAGCAGGTCGGCCAGGCGCCGGGTGACGATCGCCGTGTCCTGCTGGTCGCCGTGGGACTGTGCGAGCGCGACGGCGCGCCGGAACGCCTGCTCCGCCTGCTCGGGATCATCGAGCGATCGATGGACGTCGCCGGCGTGAACATGGGTCCAGATATCCTGCGGAAACGCGCTCAGGTTGGCGTGCACGCGGGCGCGGGCCTCGTCGGCGTGCCCCGCCTCGGCCAGCATCACGGCCGCGTCGCCGGCGTAGGCCGAGTCGTGTTCATGGTCGAGTTCGGCGAACGCGTCGGCGACCTGTACGGCCTCGACCGTCATATCGCGTCGGGCCAGCATCCACGGGAGCTCGAACATCCAGTCGCGCGCCATCCAGTCGTCCGCCCAGCTCTCGAAGTCGGCATCTCTGCCGCGCAGCCGGCCGGCGAGGTCAAGCGCCATCGCCGCGTCCCCGCGAAGCTCGTCAAGCGACGGATCGACCCGATCGACGGCCTGCTCGAGCCGGTCGAGCAGCTCGAGCGGCAGGCCGTAGGTCGGTTGGTGGAGCGCGTCGGAGGCCTCCACGATCGCGTGCCAGCCGTCGTGGTTGCTGGCATTCGCGCGCTCCAGGCGTGCGGACGTCAGCTCCTCGGCCTGCCGGGCGTGCGGCGCGCACATCGCGGCCAGCTCGTCCGCGAGCTCGGCGGGAAAGCCGAATCGCCGCCCGGCGCAGGCCGCGCACGCCGGCTGGCGCTCGGCGACCCCCTCGAGCATCACCGCCGAGCGATCGAGGTCGACAGGACCGAAGCGCGCCTGCACGAGATCCTGGATCGCGCCGAGCCCGATCGGCTCCCAGTCGCCCTGCGCCAGCTCGAACCGCGGCGCCCCTGTCGCCGACAGCGTCCCGATCGCCGACAGCAGGTCGGGGACCTTGCCGGCGGATGCGAGCTGCGCGTAGGCGCCGGAGATCAGCAGCAACTCCTGGCTGACGCCGGCGTCGACAACCGACCGGCACAGGTCATCCAGCAACCCAGCCGCGGCGGCCAGCGGCGCGTAGAGGACGACCTCGTAGTCATCGCCGTCGCCGGTCGCCGTCGCGCTCGCCGCGAACGGCTCGCCCAGCCAACCGAGCGGATCCCAGTTGAGGACGAACACGCGCAGGCGCGCCGCGACACGGGCATGCGCATCGGGCAGCGATTCCCATGTCGCGCGCAGCTCCAGCAGCGAGCGCTCCCCGGCGGGCGCATCGACAATCAGATCAGACAGAGTGGGCAATGAGAGCTCGGCCGACGGCGTCGTTGGCGTGCTCGACGACGAAGGCCGCGGCGTCGAAGTCGTCCGCGTCCTCGAGTCCGAGCCATGCGAGTAGCTCGGCGTGCCGATCATCGCCCGGCGCTGCGAGCACTCGGCGCAGATCCTCGTAGCCCGGGGTTCCGCCGACGTCCTCGGGCGGGCATCGACCGGCACCGTCGATGCAGCAGGGAGCCTCGTCGTCGTCTCCAGCGATTGCGTGCAGCACGATGTCGTGCTCCCAGCAGTCGCCGAAGTCGTACTCGTAGTCCAGCCGGTCGCCCGGCTCGACGAGCAGGGCACCGATGGTCACCTCGCGGTCGTCGCGGATGTCGAGCTCGGGATCCGCGAACCCGTAACGCTCGGTTCCGCGCTCGAACACGTGCAGGTGCGAGTCCTGCCAGCCCATCGCGGCCCCCAGCACGAGGTGGAAGCGGTCGAGGCGCATGTCGGCAGGCACCCGCAGCCGGCGCCAGATCAACGGATCGGCGGACTCCCGCAGCGTGACGTCGACACACAGCACGCCGCTCTCCGGCGTCCCCAGGCCAAGCCATGCGCGAACGCTGCACGATCCGAGCGCCGTCAGCACGATCACGTCAGCGTCGATCGTCAGCATCCCGAGGCCGGCCACGGCGTCCAGGATCCGGCGCACGTCGCCATCGCCGTGCCGGCGCTGCATGTCGATCTGCAGCGCCGTCGCGTCGGGAAACCAGTAGCGCCGCATCGCCGTACTCCAAGCCACCTCACAGGCGCGCTCCAACGGCAGCGTCCCGCCGTGCCCGACCAGATCACCGAACAGCGCCTCGACGGTATGGGCCGCATCGGCCGCGACGACCGAGTGTCCAAGCTCTGCCACGAGCCTGGGCAGTGCTGCCAGCAGGTGATCGACGAGGTCGAGCGGGCGCTCCAGCAGCCCGGCGCGCTTGCCGACGGCCACCATCCGCCCGCGCACGACCCGCACCAGCCCGCACGCCCTCGCCCACTCCACCAGCAGCGTCACGCGGTATAGATCGGCGCTGCTCTGGATCGGAAAGCGCGGGTCGAGGACATCGCCGGTATCCAGCAGCTCGACGAGCATGAGCGCATCGGCCCGCCGCAGCCGACCGGTCTGGGTCAGCGCCCGGCCACCACCGACCCAATCCACGAGCCCACGGATCTGCACGACCGTCGGCGCCTTCGCAGCCGGTGCGCTGAGGTCGTCTCGGGCGAGTGGCACAGCCGCAATCTTGCCAGTCCTACCGGCCACCTTGCGGGGCCTGCGTCGGCGATCCCATCATCCGGCTCGGCACGTTCCGCATGAGGTACCTCGGCAGATCTGCACTACGCCTCGGCGACGCAGCCCGGTCCAACGAGTGCGTGGGCCTGCGCGGGCCTGCGCCAGCGTCACGGCACCGAAGACGGATCCTCGAAGAGGGCCGCCGAGCGCAAGCTGAGCGACCTGCGCCGCGGGCTTGCGCATCAGCCCCCGCGTTCCAAGCTGGCCACTGTTCCGTAGTCAACGGAACAGCAGAAAGGAGGAACGTCTTGGAACCACGGGCCGCGAATGAACCGGCCCCTTAAGCACGAAAACCCCCTGGCGAGAGGGGCTTCCGTAGTAGCGGGGGCGGGATTCGAACCCGCGACCTTCGGGTTATGAGCCCGACGAGCTACCAGACTGCTCCACCCCGCGGCGTAGACCGACCAGTTTAGCAACGCACCGGGGATCGGATCAACCGGCCGGCCCGGCTAATGTCGCCGATCGTGCGGGTTGCCGTCATGGACATCGGGACGAATTCGACGCGGCTGTTCATCGCGGACGTCGCGGCGGGTGGGGCGCTGACCGAGCTCGTGCGTGAGTCGGTCGTCACGCGGCTCGGGGATCGGGTCGACGCGACGGGGCGGCTGGCCGATGATGCGATGCAGCGGGTCTTCGAGACGCTCGACGGTTACAGGACGCAGATGGACGCGCACGGCGTCGAGGCGAACGTCGCGCTGCTGACGAGCGCGGCCCGCGACGCGGAGAACGGGCCGCAGTTCACGGCCGCAATCGCGGACCGCTACGGGATCGATGCGCGCACGATCGACGGCGACGAGGAGGCGGCGCTGACGTTCGCCGGCGCGACAAGCGAGCGGGCCGACGACGGGACGGAGGTCGTGGTCGTCGACATCGGCGGCGGCTCGACGGAGTTCGTCGTCGGGTGCGACGGAGACGTCGACTTCCACGTCTCGACCCAGGCGGGCGTCGTGCGGCAGACCGAGCGCCATCTGCGCGACGATCCGCCGCCGCCGGAGGGACTTCAAGCGCTCGCCGAGGAGGTCTCGATCATCATCGCGGGCGCGATCCCGCATGCCCTGCGCGAGCGCGTCGAGGCCGGCATCGCGGTCGCCGGCACGGCGACGTCGTGCGCGGCGATCGAGCTCATGCTCGATCCCTACGACCCCGCCCGCGTCCACGGGCACATGCTCGCGATCGAGACGCTCGAGCTCATGCTCGCCGACCTCGCCCAGATGACCGACGACGGGCGGCGCGAGGTCGTCGGGCTGCATCCCGATCGCGCGCCGACGATCGTCGCGGGGGTCGTGCTGATGATCGAGACGATGCGCGCGTTCGGGCTCGACGAAATCGAGGTCTCCGAGCACGACATCCTGCGCGGCGCCGCGCTGCGGCTCGCCGCGTCGCAGCGGGGTGGCTAGTACGGGACACCAGTTTTCGGACGGACGTATATTCGATTCAAATCGACCCCCCTCGTGCCCGATACTGGGCGTGTCGCGGAGGTGCCCACTCCCTCATCGGTCACCTCCCGACTCATAGGTCCGGTCAATGCCGTAAAGCATCGGCGCCTCCCGCCGCCCGGACCACTCCCATAAGGCCACGCTAGGTACGTACCCCCTGCCCGTCCTGACGAGGCCGTCATAGGAAGCCGTCTCTTCCCCTGGAGGCGGCTTCCTCGTTAAGCGACCGCTCCGCCGGGGCGTCAGGCGAGGTTCGACCGGCGCGGGTAGGCGATCGCCGGGTCGGTCAGGACATTCACGAGCGCCGGCAAGCCGGCCTCGAACGCGCGCTCGAGCGCCGGTCGCAGCTCGGATGGCGAGCGCACGAGCTCGCCGTGCCCGCCGAGCGCCTCGACGACGTGGTCGTAGCGCGTCTCGGGTCGCAGATCGGCCGCAACCGAATAGCCGTAGAGGAACTCCATCGGGTGCTTCTCGAGGCCCCATATCCCGTTGTTGCCCATGACGCCGACGACGTTCACGCCGTGGCGCGCGAGCGTGTCGAACTCCATCCCGCTGAAGCCGAACGCGCCGTCGCCGAGCAGCAGCACGACCTGACGGTCCGGACACGCCAGCTTGGCCGCCAGCGCGTAGCCCGGTCCCGCGCCGAGGCAGCCGTACGGCCCCGGATCGAGCCAGCAGCCCGGCTCGAAGGAGTCGATGACGCGCCCCGCGTAGGAGACGAAGTCGCCGCCGTCGCCGATGACGATCGCGTTGCGGTCGAGCAACCCCGCGAGCTCGGCGTAGATCCGCATCGGGTGAAGCGGCGCGCGGTCGTCGTCGAGCTCGGCTCGCTCGGCGTCGCGCGCGGCGCTCTCGGCGCAGCGCAGCTCCGAGATCCAGCGCTCGCGACGCGCGTCGCCGCCGCCAGCGCCGCGCAGCGCGCCCAGGATCGCGCCCAGGCCGCCGTAGAGCTCCGCCGCCACCGGCCGCGGATGCTCGCGCGACGGCTCGACGCGGTCGATGACGACGAGCTGCGTCTCGTCGCCGAACGCGCCGCCGAACCCGAGCCGGAAATCCATCGGCGCGCCGATCACGAGCGCCAGATCCGCGCCCTTGAGCGCGTCGCGCCGCGCGCGCGAGAAGAACAGCTCGTGATCGGCGGGGATGCAGCCGCGGGCAAGGCCATTCAAGAGAACCGGGATGCGCAGCTCCTCGACGAGCGCGAGCAGCGCGCCCTCGCCGTGGCCCCAGTACAGATCCGAGCCGGCCATGACGACCGGCCGCTCGGCCGCGCGCAGCGCCGCCACGGCACGCACGAGCTGCTCGCCGTCCGCCTCCGGGCCGGTCGCGCCATCACGCGGCGCGACCTCCTCCTCGCTCTCCGGCTCGGGGCCCTCGCTGAAGACGAAGTCCAGCGGGAAGTCCAGGAACGCCGGTCCGCCGTGCGGCGTGACCGCGGCAGCAAACGCGGCGTCGACGAGCTCTGGGATCTCCGCGGTGAACGCCGCCGTCGCGGCGAACTTCGTCAGCGGCGCGACGAACGGGACGTGGTCGAGCTCCTGCAGCGAGCCCTTGCCCCAGCGATGGGCCGGCGCCCGCCCGCCCAGGACGAGCATCGGCGAGTGGTTCTGCTGCGCCGACGCGATCGCGCTCATGCCGTTCGTCACGCCCGGACCGGCGGTCAGCGCGGCCACGCCGGGCCGGCGGGTGACCTTCGCCCAGCCCTCGGCCGCGAACGCGGCCGCCTGCTCGTGGCGCACGTCGACGATGTCGATGCCCTCCGCCCGGCAGCCGTCGTAGATCGAGAACAGATGCCCGCCCGACAGCGTGAAGAGCTTCGTCACCCCATGGGCCTTCAAGCGCCGGGCGATGAGGTGACCGCCGACGACCCCGGGGGTGGTCGCCGCGTTCGAAGACGACGCCTGCTCGATCGGCTCGGCCGGCATGCGATCGCGGACCTTACCAGCTGAACAGCGCCGTTTTTACAACGATGACTGCGCCGCCCGAACGTCCGATGCGGTGCGCGCGGCGGCGGCCTCGGACAGCCGGTCCTCGCCGCAGAACAGCATGCGCCCGATGCGCAGGGCAGGCAGGCGGTCCGCACCGGCGGCCAGCAGCAGGCGGCCGGCATCCTCGATCGGGCCGTCGCGGCGGGCATCGCCGGCGGCCGCGAGCGTCTCGCGCAGTCCCATCC
>JBOGYT010000009.1:0-13050 GCA_050696955.1 Solirubrobacteraceae bacterium
GCACGCTCGCCGACCGCGCCGACCAGCGCGCGGCCGAGCTCGCCGGCCGACTGGTAGCGGTCGCCCGGGGCCGTCGCGATGCCGCGAGCGAGCACGTCCTCGAGCGCGGACGGGAGCCAGGGCGCCCGCTCGCACAGCGAAGGCGACGGCTCGTACAGCTTCGCGGTCATCTTCGCCGGCGCGCTGTCGCCGCGAAACGGCACCTCGCCGGTGAGGGCCTCGAAGAGCAGGACGGCGAGCGAGTAGACGTCGGTGCGGTGGTCGACGGCCTGCCCGGTGAGCTGCTCGGGCGCGACGTAGTCCACCGTGCCGAGCCACTGCCCGCTGTGCGTCAGCCCGCTGTCGCCGTCGAGTCGCTTGGAGAGCCCGAAGTCCGAGAGGTATGGGTGCTCCTCGCCCGGGCCGCCGGCCAGCAGGACGTTGGCCGGCTTGACGTCGCGGTGGACCAGCCCGGCGGCGTGAGCGGCGTCGAGCGCGCTCGCGACGCGCGCGGTGATCCGCGCGGCGAGGCGCGGGTCAAGCGCGCCGCGGGCATCGATCAGGCCGCGCAGGTCGGTCCCGTCGACGAAGCGCATCGCGATGTAGAGCAGGCCGTCGCGCTCCCCGGCGTCGTGGACCGGGATGACGTTCGGGTGATCGAGGGCGGCGACGAGCCGCGACTCGTGCTTGAAGCGCTCGCGCAGTTCCTCGTCGCCCGCCCACTCCGGCGCGATGAGCTTCAGCGCCACGCGCCGATCGACCCCCATCCCGCCGACACGGCGCGCCGCGGTCCGCGAACATCCCGCTCGTGACCGCCATCGCAGACTTCTTCCGCGAGCTGGCCGCGACGCACCGCGCGACCGCGCAGGAGCGCCCCGACGACCCGCGCCTGCCGCGCTCGGCCGACGCGCTCGAGGACCTCGCCGACTACGCCGACCAAGCCGCGGAGGAGGGCCTGTTCCAGATGCGCTATCTGCTCGACCACCACGTGGTCGACGGAGCGTTCGCGTGGCCCGGCGGGCAGTCGGGTCGCACGGCCGCCCGCCACGGGTTCGACCGGCCGGTGTCCGACCCGATGGAACGCGAGACGTTCCTCATGGACCTGTGCGATCTCGCGAAGATCGATGCCTGCCGCCACATCGGCACGCCCGAGAGCGGCTTTGACCGTGACGACGCGGACGCGATCGCCAAGCGGTACGGGCTGAGCGTCGAGATCGTGCACCGCGCGATGGACACCGGCCGCGGGTACTTCCACCTGTTCGCGGTCGGCATCCCGCACTGGCACGTGCTGAGCGACGCCGCGCGCGCCGAGCTCGAGGCCTTGGACGGCGTGGAGCTCGTGCGCGGCCGCAAGGAGCACTTCCCCGACGAGGACCAGCCGCCGCTCGTCGCCTGCAACATCGTCGCCGACGACGAGACCCACGCCCGGGAGCTCGTCGCGCAGATCGCCGACATCGATGCCGACGCACTTGGAGTGAAGAGGACTGAGAGACTGCTTGTGTGACAGCGCGTGAGCTGAGCGGGCTCGTGGCTCTCCTGTCGTGCGTCGGTTGCGCGGCAACGGCGGGTCCCGCGTCGGCCGCGGCCGGAGATCTCGACTCGACGTTCGGCGGCGACGGCATCGTGACGACGCGCTCGGGGACCGACCGGGCGATCGCCATCCAGGCGAACGGGCGGATCGTGGTGGCGGGGACGACGACGCGCCAGAGGCGAGAGCTGTTCGCGCTCGCGCGCTTCACGCGCAACGGCGCCCTCGACGCCGCCTTCTCGTCGGACGGCAGGGTCACGACTCGCCTGCCGAACCGCCGCTGCGTCGGCGTCACCGCGCTTGCAATCGCGCGCGGCGGGAAGATCGTGGCGGCCGGTCGGTCGGGGTGCGTGGGCGGGAAGTTCGCGCTCGTTCGCTACCTGCCCAGCGGTCGTCTGGATCGCTCGTTCTCAGGTGACGGCCGGGTGACGACGAGCTTCGGCGACAACTGCCGCTTCGCTGCGCCCGGCGCCATGGCCATCCAGCGCAACGGGCGGATCGTCGTCGCCGGGCGCGCCCAGTGCACGACCGCCGGCACGACGACGGCGACGTTCGCGCTGGCGCGGTACACAGGTGGCGGCCGCCTCGACCGGACCTTCTCCGGCGACGGCAGGCTGACGACCGACTTCACCCACACGTTCGACTACGCCTACGACGTCCTCGTTGCGCCCGGCGGCAAGATCGTGGCCGCCGGAACGTCGGACGCCGAGAGCTTCGAGCACGCGCGGTTCGCGCTCGCGCGCTACACGGCCAGCGGCGCGCTCGATCGGTCGTTCGGCATCGGCGGCAAGGTCATGACGCCGTTCACGGGGGAGCAGAACTGCGAGGAGTGGGCGCAGGCCTACACGCTGGCCCGGCAGCCGGACGGGGCGCTCATCGCGGCGGGGACGACCGGTTGTGAGGGTCATCCGAACTTCGCGCTCGCCCGCTACACGCCGCGCGGCACCCTCGATCCCTCCTTCGGCGGCGACGGCCGGCTGGCGACGCTGTTCGGCGCGGACGACTGCGCGGGGCTCGTCAACGATCTGGCGATCCGCGCGGACGGCAGGATCATCGCCGGCGGAGCGGCCGGGTGCCGGGACCCGCACCCCTCGTTCGCGCTCGCGCGCTACCGCAGGGACGGCCGGCTGGACGCCGGCTTCGGCGGCGACGGCAAGGTCACGACGACGCTGCGCACGACCGGCGACTGCTTCGATCAGATCAACGCGATCGGGCTGCGCGCCGGCAGGATCATGGCCGTGGGCGCCGGCGGCTGCGCGTCGGGCGCTCCGGCCGCGGTGCTGCGCTACCGCGGCGGCTGAGGCCGGCTACGGCGCGATCTTGAGCGTCCGCGATGCGGCCGCGAGCGTCGATCCGGCCGTCTTGGCCGTGACCTTGAGCTTGCCGCCCGTCGCCGACAGCCGCTGGCGCGCTTTCGACGTGAGCTTCAGCGTGACGGTCTTCGAGGCGCCGCGGGCGACGGTCGCGACCTTCTTCATCGTCGCGGTCTTGCCGGCGAGCTTGCCGCGCAGCGTGACGCGACAGGACGACGCCGCCGCGGTGGGGCAGCGCAGCTTGACCTTCACGCTGCGGAAGTTCTTGGCCATCTTGAGCGATTTGATCGTCGCGCGGTGGGCACCCTGGTAGTTGCCGACCTGGCCGCCGGTCTCGCCGGCACCCGGAGTCGAACCGCAGCCGCCGCTCGTCCAGCGGGCGATCTCCCGGTTGACCTCGAGACGCAGGTCCGGGGCGTAGTCGTCGATGTCTTGCGTGATCTGGCTGCGCAGGAAGTCGAGCTGTGCCTTGGTGAACGCGCAGGCCGAGATGTCGCCGTCGTTCGCGAAGTCCATGATCATCGCGTTGACGTCCTCCGCCGGACCGGCCGACGCGCTGGGCGCGAAGAGCGCGCCTGCGAGCACGGCCGCGACGAGAAGCGCCAGCGGGTGCAGCCGTCGTGCTCGGAATGCCATGAGGACGCCATCGGCGGGCCCCCGTGAACCTTGAGCGCGAATGGACGCGCGCGGCCGTTCGGTCTACCGCGCCCGGCTGAGGCGGGCTGATCTCAGGTGACCGACCGCAGCCGCAGCGCTCCGGCCTGGTCGGCGACGTGGCGCACGTGCGCGATCGTCTCGCGCAGGATCCGCGAGACCGCATCTGGCTCACGCCGAAGAGGTCGCCGATCTCGGCCTGGGTCAGGTCCTGCTCGAAGCGCAGCCGGAGCATTTCCCGCGCGCGGGGACAGCGTCCGCAGCAGCCGATCCAGCGCGGCGCGCGTCTCGGCGCCATCGATGCCGGGGTCCTCGGCGCCGAGCGTGTCCGCCAGCGCCGTCGCGTCGCCCGGCTCGCCGTCCGGCGCCTGCAACGGCAGCGCGCCGCGCGCAGACCGAGCCTGGAGCGCTTCGAGCAGCCGCTCGTCGTCTCCCGCGTCCGCCGGTCGTCGCCGTGAAGCCAGGCGCGAAGCGGGCGCCGGTCCCGCTCGTTCGCGATGGGCGGGGACGGCGGGTACGGCCAGCGTTGTCACGCGACCGGAGGTAGGCCAGCCATCGCGGCCAACAACCCGCGCCAGACGCCGCCGGGCTACGCGAAGCGGGGGAGGATCTCGCGGGCGTAGAAGTCGACGAAGCCGTCGTGCCCGGGGCCGATGTGTCCGACGTACACCTCGTCGAAGCCCGCGTCGACGAACGCCTGGATCGCCGCGGCATGCTCATCGGGATCGGGTCCGCACGGCAGCGAGGAGCCGATGTGCTCCTCGGTGACGAGGGCGGTCGCCTGCTCGAAGTGCCGCGGCGACGGGAGCACCTGGGCGAGCTCGCCGGTGAGCGCCTCGTTGGGCCACAGCCGGTGCGCGGTGCGAACGCACTGGGCGCGATCCTCGCCCCAGCAGACCTTCAGGCCGCCGGTGATCGGTCCCTTCCCGCCGTGCTCGCGGTAGCGCTCGACGGCGCGACGGTCCGGCCCGACGGTCACAAAGCCGTCGGCGATCCGCCCCGCGAGGGCGAGCGCCTTCGGCCCGAACGCCGACACGAGGATCGGCGGCGGCTCGTCGGGCAGCGAGTACAGCCGCGCGTTCTCGACGGTGTAGTGGCGGCCGTGATGGCTCTTGAAGCCGCCCTGCCACAGCAGCCGGATGACGTCGACGGCCTCCTCGAGCATCTCCAGGCGCACGGCGGCCTGCGGCCAGCGGGCGCCGAAGACGTGCTCGTTGAGCGCCTCGCCGCTGCCGACGCCGAGGCGAAAGCGGCCCGGCATCATCGTCGCGGTCGTCGCCGCCGCGTGCGCCACGATCCCCGGGTGAGTGCGGACCGTCGGACAGGTCACGGCGGTCGTCCAGCTCATCGTCTCGGTCACCGTGGCGACGGCTCCGAGGACCGACCAGACGAACGGGCTCTCGCCCTGGGCGTCGTTCCACGGATGGAAGTGATCGGAGATCCACGCCGATCCGAAGCCGGCCTGCTCGGACCGCTGCGCCTCGCGCACGATCTCTGGCGCGGAGCGCTCCTCGGAGGAGAAGAAGACACCGATCTCGGCCATGGTGGGCTGGCTACCCGGTGGCCCGGGGCCGGCAACCCAAAGCCAGATCGAGGTCCGTCCGGAAGTCCGGTCGAACCGAAAAACTTGGCGTCAATGTGGCGTTCGCCCCCTCGCGGACACGGGTAAAGCTGCCGTCGCGATGGCAGCGACAGGCAGTACACCGGAACCGTTGCGGCCTCGGCAGGAGGCCAGGACTCTGCCTTCGCGCAGCGTGGCTGCGCAGCGGCGGCAGATGCAAGCGGCGCTCGCGGCGGCCGTCCTGGCGATGCGCTCGCGCGACGGGCGCCGCTCCGGACTGCGGCCGCCCGGGAGCAGCACCTGATGCGCGTCGTCGTCACCGGGGCGACCGGCAACGTCGGCACGAGCGTGCTGCAGGCGCTGACGCGCGACCCCGCGGTGGACGAGATCGTCGGTCTGGCGCGACGCCGGCCGCAGCTCGAGCTCGAGGGCACGCGCTGGGAGAGCGCCGACGTCGCCAGCGACGACCTGCACGACCACTTCCGCGGCGCCGACTGCGTCGTGCACCTCGCCTGGCTCATCCAGCCCTCGCGCGATCGCGCGACGACGCGCGCGGTCAACGTGGCGGGCAGCCGGCGCGTCTTCGAGGCGGCGGCCGCCGCCGGCGTCCCGAGCCTCGTCTACGCCTCCTCGGTCGGCGCGTACTCGCCGGGCCCGAAGGATCGCCGTGTCGACGAGAGCTGGCCCACGCGCGGCATCCCGACGTCGTTCTACTCGCGCGACAAGGCCGCGGTCGAGCAGATCCTCGATCGCTTCGAGGCCGAGCACCCCGACATGCGCATCGTGCGCCTGCGGCCGGGGCTCATCTTCAAGTCCGAGGCCGCCTCGGGCATCCGCCGGCTGTTCGCTGGCCCCTTGCTGCCGTCCCCGCTGCTGCGGCGCCGGCTGATCGCGATCGTGCCGGCGATCGACCGGCTGCGCTTCCAGGTCGTGCACTCGCTCGACGTCGGCGAGGCCTACCACCAGGCGGTCGTGCGCGACGTGCGCGGCCCGTTCAACATCGCCGCCGAGCCGGTGCTCGACCCGCCCGAGCTCGGCCGCGTGCTCGGCGCGCGGCCGGTGCCGGTACCCGAGCGGGCGCTGCGCGGCGCGGCGAAGCTGAGCTGGAAGCTGCGCCTGCAGCCCTCCCCGCCGGGCTGGCTGGACATGGCGCTCGAGGTCCCCCTGATGGACATCTCGCGCGCTCACGCCGAGCTCGGCTGGAGCGCGACGCGCACCGCCGGTGACGCGCTGCTCGAGTTGCTCGAGGGCATGCGCCGCGGCGAGGGCATGGAGACCGAGCCGCTGGCGCCGGGCGGCGATGGCCCGCTGCGCCTGCGCGAGCTGCTGACCGGCATCGGCGGCCGCTCGCGCTGAACGGGCGTGCGGGAGGGGCGCCGGTCGCCGATCGGCATGGATAAGCGACCCATGCGTCCGGAACACGGAGTCAGGTGTCACTTCTTCATGGCATAGATGAATACGTGACCGACCGTCCGCTGCGACGGCGTGATCGGTCACCTCAGCGCACGACGCGCCGGGGCCGCAGCGCCGGCAGGGCGCGGATCCTCGGCGCTCGGCCGTCGCGAGCACCGGATCTCCGTCGCAACCGGCACCGGCCCCAGGCGCGCCGGCGGCACCGAGCCCGTCATCCGCAGCTCGAAGGCCACGTGGCCGAGCAGGTAGAGCACCGGCCTGGCGAGCAGGGCGACGAGCTGCTCGCCGTGCAGCGGGTCGTTCGGCTGAGCGATGACGAGCGCGTCGCCGACGGCGGTGACGAGGAGGCGTCTGTAAGCGCTCGGCGAAGTGGCCGTGCTCGAGCTCCCACTCCGAACGTGTGCGCACGATCTGCAGCACGACGTAGCCGCCGGCGAACAGCAGCGCCCGGTCGCGGGGATCGCGATCGCCATGAGGAACGCACAGAGCATGCAGACGATCAGCACGACCCGCACCGACAGGTGCGCCCCGGGTCGAACCAGTTCGCCGTCCAGGTCGTGTAGGTCAACGCCCACCACACGACGAGCAGCACGAACAGGACCCGGCCCGCGCCGCCCACGTCGGGTCGTGCTCGAGCCTCGTGGCCAGCGTTCACCGATCGTGGGGCGTGAACGCATTGGTCGCTCACTACCCGACTTCTGACGCTCAGCGGCGTTTGTATCGACGAAGGACGGGTCACGGATGCAACACGGGAGCACGATGCTCACACCGAAGGTCTCTCAGGTCAGCGCGGCGACGGCACACCCCGTCAAGCCCAAGCCCAGTAAGCGCTGACGGCCCAGCCGCTTACGGCGATCGTGTGGGCCGCTCCCAGTACGGTCGAATAATCAGCGGCTGACCGACGCCCCCGATCCGACCCGCGTGCACCCGATCGACGGCCACGGCCGCGTGGTCTTCCTCAAGCCGATCGTGCACGACCCGTACCGGAGCGCCGGTGGGACCGACGCGCACTCGATGGTCAAGACGCTTGAGCTTGGGTCCAGAGATCGTGGTCTGCGTTGTAGACGTACTCGCCGGCGTCGACCGCGTCGAGGAGCTCAGTGATGTAGCGGCCGAGCGACGGCGCGATGACGGGGTCGAAGTATTCGTCGCCAAACGATTGCCAGTCGATTCGGCGGATCGGAGCCCGATTGTCCCGCGGATTCGGAGACGTCGATAACCAAGACGATGCCGCTAGAACACGGCGTTCCGACCCAAAGCCCGGACGTGACCGCTGATAACTGGTGGCATCCCTTGTGGCTACCGATCTTCGTCGTCGAAAGCTAGGCCGGCTCGGCGATGAGCCGCTCCTCCTCCTCGCTGCCGACGGGGGTGACGAGGATCGCGCCCTCGCCCGACGCGTAGGCCTCCTCGCCGTGGTGCAGGACGTCCATTCCCACCGCCTCGTCGTGATCGGAGCCGCGCAGCGGCATGACCGCGCCGATGCCCTTCAGCAGCGCGTACGTCATTCCGAACGCGTACGCCGGCGCCGCGATCGCCGCCAGCAGCTGCTCGCCGAGCTGGGCGGCGTCGCCGTAGAACAGCCCGTCGGCGACGCCGTTCCACGCGCTGGACGCGAAGAACCCGATGAAGACGATGCCGGTCAGGCCGGCGATGCCGTGGGCGGCGAGGACGTCGAGCGTCTCGTCGACGCGGGTCCGCGGCCGCCACACGATGACCGCGTAGCACGGGAACGTGACGAGCACGCCGAGCACCATCGCCCACGCCGGACTGATGAAGCCGCCCGCGGGCGTGATCCCGACGCAGCCGACGATGATCGCCGTCGCGGCACCGATCGCCGTGATCCGGCGCCCGCGAATGAAGTCCAGCGCGAACCACGTCAGCAGCGTGCACGCGGGCGTCAGCAGCGTGTTCGTGAACGCCAGCACGCCGGCGTTGCCCGTCGAGAATCCGCTGCCGCCGTTGAAGCCGAACCAGCCGAACCACAGGATCCCCGCGCCGAGGAGCACGTACACCGCGTTGTGGGGCAGCAGCGCCTGGCGGCCGTAGTCCTTCCGAGCACCCACGACGAGCGCCGCCGCCAGCGCGGAGAAGCCGGACCCCATCTCGACGGCGATGCCGCCGGCGAAGTCCAGCGTCCCCTGCGCCATGAGCCAGCCGCCGCCGAAGCCCCAGTGCGCCATCACGGCGTAGACGAGCACCGACCACAGCGCGGCGAAGACGATGAACGCCTCGAAGCGCATGCGCTCCACCACGGCGCCGGACACGAGCGCGACGGTGATGATGCAGAACGTCGCCTGGAAGGCGAAGAAGACGAGATGGGGGATCGTCGTCCCGTCGCGCGGCTCGAAGCCGACATCGTTGAGCAGCGCATGGCTGAGCCCACCGGTGATCGCGCCGTCGCCGTCGAAGGCGATCGAGTAGCCCACGAGCGCCCACGTCACTGCGGCGATGGCGACCGCGGCGACGCACATCATGAACGTGTTCAGCGAGTTCTTCGCGCGGACGAGACCGGCGTAGAACAGCCCGAGCCCGATCGTCATGAAGAGGACGAGCGCCGTCGCGGCGAGCATCCACGCCGTATCGCCGGTGTCGACCGTGACGACCTGCGCCAGGATCCCCGTCATCGGCCGACCGGCGTCACCGCGCCGTGGTCGGTCTCGCCGGTGCGAATGCGCACGGCCCGCTCGAGCGCGACGACGAAGATCTTGCCGTCGCCGACCTCGCCGGTCCGCCCGCCCTCACAGAGGGCGTCGATCGTCGGCTGGACGAACTCCTCCGAGACCGCGATCTCGAAGCGGACCTTCTCCGCGAGCCCCATCTTCACCGTCGTACCGCGGTACGTCTCGACCCGTTCGAGCTCGCCGCCATGCCCCTGCACGCGGCTGAGCGAGACGCCGCGCACCTCGGCGCGGTAGAGGGCTTCGAGCACGTCGTTCGCCTTGTCCGGGCGCACGATGCCGATCACGAGCTTCACAGATCTCCCCCGTCGATTAGGTTGCCTCGGAGGCTCCTTGCCCGCGCGGGGTGAGGTCTTTGTCCGCGTGGACAAAGATCACGTGGCGTCTATGGCCCGCCGGTACAACAATCGCGCGGCCGGCTTGGACCGAGTGGCAGGGTGGCTGACGCACCGCGCTGCCGCGTGTTCCCACGAACGGCATCGAGTCATATGCGAGTCGAACTGCGAACTCGCCCGGCTGAGGCCGAGCGCTTCCAGCTGTGCGGCCGTGATCAGATCGTGCTGGTCGCTGGCCAGCTCCGCGATCACCCGATCGACATGCACAAGCGCACCATCAAGCCCGCGAGCCGCGATGCGTTGCACTGCCGCATCGCATGCGTGCAGTCCCGCAACCTCTCGGGAGCAGGCGGCGCCATGTTGCGGTTGTGCATGTGATTCGGCCACGCACCCGATGCTCATCGGCCCGCCGCGGCGAACCGCACCCGCATCTCCTTATCGGTGCAGTTCCGAAAACAGGCGCCCACGCCCCGGCGTGCGGTGCAGCATGCCCGTTATCGTCGCGCCCGCACATGGATGGATGTGACGCGCACCTCACCACGAGGCGCGGCGCGGCGCTTGCGCTCGCGGCCGCTCTGTGGCTCGTGCTGGTACCGGCCGCGGGGTCGCACGGCGGCGGCGCACAGAACGTGAAGCTCGACGCGGGGGAGACGGCGGCTCTGGGAGAGGACCACGCGCGCGCGCACGCCCGCGCGCGCGCGCTGGAGCGGATCGCGCGCAAGCGCTGGAACCGGCTCACCCCGGCGCAGCGCCGGCATCGGCTGCGGGTCGCCGAGCTGGCCACGCGCCGCTTCAACCGCCGGCTCGCCGCGCGGCCGCGCGACGACACGGGCTACTGGGGCCCGGCGCGCTTCCCGTTGCCCGATTACGCGATCCACGTCTCGATGATGCCCACGGGGGACCTGCTGATCTTCGGCCGCCAGCCGCTGCAGCCGAACGGGACACGCTCGAACCTCGGATCGGCGGCGATCTTCGATCCCAGGACGGGCAGGTCGCGCCCGGTGCCCCCGCCGCCGATCCCGGAGAATGCCGGGCGCCCCGCCGCGATCTACTGCGCCGGCCAGGCGCTGCTGTCCGACGGGCGGGTGCTCGTCGTCGGCGGCAACCTGGCCGATCCGGCGACCGGCAGGCCGCACTCCGCCGGGCTGCGGCACACGTTCCTGTTCGACCCGTGGACGCAGACATGGGAGATCGGGCCGCGGATGTCGCGCGGGCGCTGGTACCCATCGGCGGTCAAGCTCTCCAGCGGCGACATCCTCATCATGAGCGGCCTCGACGAGACGGGCCTCGCCGGTGCCACCCCGCTGGGGCGCGTGAACCCGCAGATGGACCTCTTCCGCCCCGGGATCGACGACCACGCGACGGCGCTGACCCCGTTCCCGGGCGGCCTGCGCGACATCGGCCCCGACGCGCCGCGGGGCCAGTCGCTCTACCCGCGGCTGTTCACGCTGCCCGACGGCAACGTCGCGCTCGCGAGTCCGGACACCTCGGACTCGGCGATCCTCAACACCCGGACCGCGATCGACCGCACGAAGCCGCCCGGCAGCGCCTGGACCCAGCTGCCGACGCGCGGCTCGGGGCACTACGGCGCAGCCGCCGTGCTCGAGCCGCAGATGGGCGTCTTCGGGGGCAGCTGGGACGTGCTCGTCAGCGGCGGTAGGCGCGGGCTGCCCGGCACGCAGTTCGGCCGGACCGAGGTCGAGCGGCTCGACGCGCACCCCGCCGGACCGCCGCGCTGGCTGGTGCCCGACAAGCAGGAGGACCTCAAGACCGGTCGCTACTGGCTGAACAACGTCCTGCTCCCGGACGGCGGGATGGTCGTCGTGGGCGGCGGCTCGGGGTTCAGGGACGACACGCGCGGCGAGTACTACGTCCGCAACGAGGCGCCGCCGCAGCTGCGCCAGGTGGAGCTGCGCGGGCCGGGGGAGAAGAGCTGGCGGCTCGGGGCGGCCCAGCAGGAGTGGCGCACCTACCACTCGACCGCGGCGCTGCTGCCCGACGCGCGGATCTTCTCCGGCGGCGACGACTTCCACGAGGGCCCCGCGCCGTTCGCGCCGCTTCCGGATCACGTGCGGCGCGACAGCGCCGAGATCTACTGGCCGCCGTATCTGTTCAACGGCGACTCGTGCGCGCCGCGCCCCGCGATCCGCGCCGTGGGCGCGAAGGCTCCGCCCGCCGCGAAGGACGGCGCGCCGTGGGCGAGCGTCGGCTACGGCGAGACGTTCGGCATCGTCAGCGAGCACGCGCGGGCGAGGATGCAGGCGACGCTCGTCGCGCCGTCGGCGGTGACCCACAGCTTCGACATGAACCAGCGCGTCGTGCCGCTGAGGATCGCCTCGCGGGTGAGCGGCGGCGGGCTGAACGCGCGCGCGCCCGCGAACGGGGCGATCGCGCCGCCCGGCTGGTACATGCTGTTCGTCGTCGATGCCGACGGCACGCCGTCGATCGCGCGCTGGGTGCGGGTCCTACCGGTCGCGCAGGCGAAGGCCGCGCGGGGCGGCAAGGCGCTCGCGAGGGTCAGCGGTACGCGGTCCGACGCGAAGCCGCGCACGTGCGTCAATCCCGACGGCACGACGGTCACCGAGCGCAAGCTCACCGCGAAGCTCAGCGTCAGCCGGCTGACCATCCGGCGCAGCGCGCGCAGGCTCGACGTGCGCGCACGGATCACCCGGCGCGCCTCGGGCCGGGTGCGGATCGGGCTCGCCGCAGGCGGGCGGCGGACGAGCTTCCAGACGAAGATCTCGCGGGGGCGGATCCGCGCGCGGCGCACGATCTCGCCGTCGCTGGCGAAGCTCGGCACGGGGATCGTCACGATCAGATACGCGGGCGACGGGGACACCCGCGGGCAGTCCGTCCGCCTGCGGGCGGCCCCGCGGGCGGCCCGGCTGAAGGCGCAGCGCCCGACGCTGAGCGCCGCCGGCCGACTGCGGGCGAGCGGCACGATCAGCCGGCGAGCGCGCGGCGTCGTGCGCGTCGAGCTGCAGTTCGAGCTGGCCGGCAGGACGCGGACGGTCCAGCTGAAGGCGCGTATCCGCCGGGGCCGGTGGACGCTCAGCCAGAAGCTGTCCGCGGCCGTGCTCGCGCGGATCGTGCAACGCACGGGCACGCTGCACGCCTACACGCTGTTCACCGGCGACAAGCGCGCCGCGATCCGCGGCGAGATGCGCTCTCACCAGGTTCTGGGCGACAACTGAGGTATCAAGAGGTGGGATTCGTGGCTCCTAGATGCCGTGTCACGCCCCCTCCGCCACCGAGGGCCCACGCGATGAGCGTCGAGATGCGCTGGGAGCAGTGCTGCGCGTCCGAGGGCTGCACGAAGCCCGCGCATCACGGCGAGCTGTGTGCCGCGTGCTTTCTCGCGGCGACGCCGGCTCGTCGCGCGACCGAGCTCCTGGCTGCGAAGCCTGCGCCGGTCCAACGGGATGCGTTCGTCAGCGACGAGGGCGCCGCGTGGCTCGAGCGGCTGTGGGCCGCGTGAGCCCGGCCGTCGCTCAATAGCGCTCGTCGTAGGGCGCCGCGGGCGGAGGCGTCGCGGGCGGCGCCACCGGCGCCGCTGCGTGCTCGATCTCGACCGCCTCACGCTGGT
>JBOGYT010000010.1:0-3365 GCA_050696955.1 Solirubrobacteraceae bacterium
TTGAGAGCGAGTGCTACTCGGCGCAGGGTGTCGAGGCCGGGCAGGGTCTTGCCGGCTTCATAGCGGCGCAGCAGGGTGACGTGGATGCCGATCCGGTCGGCGAGGGCTTGTTGAGTTCTACTCCGCGAACAGCGACAGCGCCGAGCAGGCGGGCGGGCAGTTGCTGCCGGGGCTCATCGACCCCGACGAGCATGGCTACGACGCAAATCGGTCGGGGGCAGAAGCGGATCGGTCGGAGGGTGGTCGGCCCCCGGTCGGCGCCCGGTCGGCCCCTGGTCGGCCCGCCGAAACCGACGAGAACGCCAGCAACGAAGCGCCATCCACGGCCGGCGAGGTCGCCGAGCAGCGAAACGGACTGTCCCGGCCTGCTTCTTCTTCAGCCGCCGTCACAGTCGCACCCACAGATGACGCGGTCGCGGCGGCGCGGGCGGCGGGCTGATGGGCCGCCGCGGCGAACGCAAGCGCAAGGCGATCACGGGCGACCCCGCCGACCCGGGCGGCTTCCCGGTGCTGGTCTTCGAGTTCTTGGAGTCGATGGGCGTCCGCGGCTACAGCCCCAGGACGATCGAGAACCACTTCGTCGCCTTGGGCTACCTGGCCGCCTGGCTCTCGGAGCGCGGCATCACCAGGCCGGCTGACGTGACCAAGCCGATGCTCGACGGCTACCAGCGCGCCCTCTTTCACCGCCGCAAGCCCGACGGGACGCCGCTCTCGTTCAGGGCGCAGCACACCAGGTTGGTGCCGATCCGGGCGTTCTTCAAATGGCTCGCCCGCCAGAACCGGATCCTCTACAACCCCGCCTCAGAGCTCGAGCTGCCCAAGCTCGAGCGCCGGTTGCCGCGGGCGGTGCTGTCGGCCGACGAGGCTGAGCGGGTGCTCGCGGTCCCCGAAATTGCCGACGTCGGCCTGCGGGATCGGGCGATGCTCGAGCTGCTCTACGCCATCGCACCAGCACGCCGACCACGCCGCTCGCCTTCACCGGCCCGGCCCGCCGTCGCCGCGGTTCCCGGTCCTCGCCGCCCGGCGCGGCTCGTCGCCGGCCTCGTCCGGCGCTACCGTTCCAGGAGCGATGACCGCCAAGCAGCAACTCCTTGAACGGATCGAGGCGTTCTCCGAGGAGGAGGCCGCCGAGACGCTGCGCCTACTCGACCAGCGCCCGACCGGCGTGCTGCTCGACGACGCGCCGATCGACGACGAGCCGACCACGCCCGAGGAAGAAGCGCTCGTCCAGGAGGCGCTCGACGCGGCCGCCCGTGGAGAGACGATCAGCCTCGACGAGTTGCGAGCCGAGCTTTCGTGAGCGACGGCGGCGACTGGCGCCTGAAGATCACCAACCCAGCGGCCCGCGACATCAAGCGCCTCGACAAGCCCGTCCAGCAGCGCATCCTCGCCGCGCTCCCCGGGCTACAGAGCGACCCGCCCGCCGGCGACGTCAAGCGCCTGACCGGCCACAAGCCACCGCAATGGCGCCTACGCGTCGGCGACTACCGCATCCGCTTCAACCGCGACCACGACACGCGCACCGTCCTGATCCTGCGCGTCCTGCCGCGCGGCCGCGCCTACCGCGACTGACAGCGCCAGCGCGTCGGGTCGCGCTGGCAGACTGCACCGAGTGACCACGCGCCGCACACCGGTCGTCTTCGCCGCTCTCGGCGCGACGGTCACGCTCGCGCTGATCGCGGCCCTCACCGCGGCGCTGCTCGCGGTCGGCATCACGCCCGCCACCGGGGCGCCGGGCGCTCAGGATCCCGCCGGGGCTTCTCTCTCAGCCGCCCCAACCCACGCCGGGCTCAACACTGCGGGAAGTCCCTGCACACGCTCGACTTCGACTCGCTCGGCGGCTGGGATTGCGGTGGGGTTCTGCGTTGCCGCAAAGGCAGGATCACGTGCCGCGGACGACGCGTTCGAGCACGGCTACAAGTACCACCCGCGCGTACGACAGCGTGGCGTTGAGGATCCGCGGGCCCACAACTTCGCGTACTCGCTCGACGACGCAATTCTGAAGCAGGCGCCGATCAAGCAGGCGGACGGCTCCCTGCTCTACCGCAAGTCGGGGTCGATCAACGGCAAGGACGGCGTTTATGAGATCGCGGTCAATCCAGACACGGGCACGATCTTCCGTCGCACTTGGCGGTCGCGATGAGATACCTCACGCTTTCTGCCGACTACGGCGCCCTTGCGCTGCGGGACGACGAGGCAGGCCCGCTCAATCTGGCAGACGTCGATGTCCCGGGTGATCTGAGGCGCGACCTGGTGGAGTGGAACTCGCGGTACCAGCCGATCGTCCCCATGGAAATGGACGCACGGCAGTCCACCGAGGTGGCTGCACTCATCGACGAGCTTGACCAGCTCGGCCTGGCACTCGCCGGGCGCTTGGCCGACGCACTCGGCGGCGGCGCGAAAGTCAAGTACTACAGCGAAGGCCGCCTCAGGCATCTGCCGTGATCGTGGCGCGGATTCGCGGAAGGATCGCAGCCGTCGCTTACCTGCGTTGGGCGCCCGATGGCTGACGAGCGGCGACGGAAGGGCCGTGACGCCGTCCGGGTGGAAGACCTCCCTGGCGGCGCCGCGTAGGCCGCCGGGGCGCCTGCTGGGCCTCGAACGCGCGGTCGACTGGACCGAGCTGACGATGTACGCCGTCGCCGGGCTGCTCGTCGTCGTCGTCCGCGGCTTCACGATCGTCCACCTCGGCGAGGGCAGCGGCTCGCGCGAGATCAGAGGCGGGCGGCGTGTTCCTGCTCGACCGCATCCTGCTGCGCTGCTCTACACGCTGCGCGTCGTGAGCTCCGCGGTCGGATCCTCGTCGCGCCGCTCGTTGCGGCGCATCCTCGTCCTCACCGCCGAGGTCGCCCTGGCGATCGCCCTCGTGCGCCGCAGCGCCACCCAGCGCCCTGACCGCGCCACGAAACGTGCGAGGGTGTCGCCGCGGTGGCGACTTCCTCACTCCTGCGCCGGCCCCCGGCCTGGGCGCTCGCGGCGATCGGCGCCGCCGCCTACCTGCTCGACCAGCCGGCGACGGCCGACCTCGCGGCGCAGGAGTACCGCGCCGAGCTGTTCTCCGACGCGGGCTTCACGCTGTGGAACAACGGCTGGTACGCCGGCCACCACACGCCCGCCTACAGCGTCCTGTTCGCGCCGCTCGGCGCCGGGCTCGGGGTCGGCCTCGCCGGCGCGCTGGCGGCGATCGCCGCGACCGCGCTCTTCGCGCGCCTCGTCGGCGAGCGCTGGGGCGCACGTGCCTATCCGGCGACGCTGTGGCTCGCCGTCGCCGCGCTGGCGAGCGTCGTCAGCGGGCGGATGGCGTTCACGCTCGGGCTCGCGCTCGGCCTCGGGGCGCTGCTCGCGCTGCAGCGCGGCCGGATCGG
>JBOGYT010000011.1:0-6622 GCA_050696955.1 Solirubrobacteraceae bacterium
CGCTGACGCAGACGCTGTCCGACGAGGCCGTCGGCGTCCTGGCCGAGGAGTTCGGCAAGGAGGTCGAGATCGTCCACGCGGCCGACGAGGTCGAGAGCGAGCCCGTCTACGAGGACGCCGCCGAGGACCTGACCTACCGGCCGCCCGTCGTGACGATCATGGGCCACGTCGACCACGGCAAGACGTCGCTGCTCGACGCGATCCGCGAGACCGAGGTCGTCGCCGGCGAGGCGGGCGGCATCACGCAGCACATCGGCGCCTACCAGGTCCACCACGGCGGCAAGCTCGTCACGTTCCTCGACACGCCGGGCCACGAGGCGTTCACCGCGATGCGCGCCCGCGGCGCCCGCGTGACCGACATCGCGGTCATCGTCGTGGCCGCCGACGACGGCGTGAAGCCGCAGACCGACGAGGCGATCGACCACGCCAAGGCGGCCGACGTGCCGATCGTCGTCGCCGTCAACAAGATCGACAAGGAGGGCTCGGACCCGACCCGCGTGCGCACCGAGATGACGACGCGCGGCCTGCAGCCGGCCGAGTGGGGCGGCGACACCGAGTTCGTCGACGTCTCGGCGAAGACGAAGGTCGGCCTCGAGGACCTGCTCGACACGCTCCAGGTCGTCGCGGAGCTCGAGGACCTCAAGGCCAACCCGAAGGCGCCGGCGTCCGGCGTCGTCGTCGAGTCCAAGCTCGACCCGGGCCGCGGGCCGGTCGTCACCGTCCTCATCCAGCGCGGCACGCTGCGCGTCGGCGACGCGCTCGTCGCGGGCGCCAACTGGGGCCGCGTGCGTGCGCTGAACGACTTCACCGGCGACCGCGTCAAGGAGGCCGTCCCCGGCGACCCGATCGAGGTGCTCGGCTTCGACGGCGTGCCGGAGGCCGGCGAGTACGTCCGCGCGGTCGAGAACGACCGCCGCGCGCGCCAGCTCGCGCACGAGCGCGAGCAGCGCCTCAAGCAGGAGCAGCAGGCGCGCCGCTCGGGCCGCAAGCGCTCCCTGGAGGACGTCTTCAAGGACATCCAGGCGGGCGAGCTCAAGGAGCTCAACCTCGTCATCAAGTCCGATGTCGCCGGCTCGGCCGAGGCGCTCCAGGACGAGATCGCCAAGCTGCCGCAGGACGAGGTCACCGTCAACGTCGTGCGCAGCGGCGTCGGCGGGATCAACGAGTCCGACGTCATGCTCGCCGCCGCGTCCGACGCGATCATCATCGGCTTCAACGTCCGGCCGGTCGGCGACGCCCGCGCCGTCGCCGAGCGCGAGGGCGTCGAGGTCCGCGGCTACACCGTCATCTACAAGGTGCTCGACGAGCTGCGCGCCGCGATGGAGGGCATGCTCGAGCCCGAAGAGGTCGAGGACGCGGTCGGCACCGTCGAGATCCGCCAGCTCTTCCGCGCGTCGAAGATCGGCGTCATCGCCGGCTCCTACGTCACCGACGGCAAGATCACCCGCGGCGCCCGGACGCGTCTCGTGCGCGACGGCACCATCGTCTACGACGGCGAGGTCGCCTCCCTGCGGCGCTTCAACGACGATGTCCGCGAGGTCGCCGCCGGCTTCGAGTGCGGCATCGTCCTCAAGAACTTCCAGGACGTCAAGGAGGGCGACGTGCTGGAGGTCTACGAGACGCGCAAGGTCGATCGCGCCTTGGCATAGGCCGATGGGCGAGGTCGACGCCTACGTCGCCCTGATGCTCGTCCACCTGCACTTTCCGGACGCCGAGTCGTTGAAGGCCAAGCGCAAGGACCTGGCGTCGGTGAAGGCCCAGCTGCGCGGCCGGATGGGGGTGGCCGTGGCCGAGGTCGGCCACCAGGACCTGTGGCAGCGGGCGACGCTCGCCGCCGCGCTCACCGGCGGCTCGCTGAGCGTCCTGGAGAGCGCGACCGACCGCGTGGAGCGCTTCCTGCTGGAGCGCTTCCCTGAGAGCTGTCGCATAGAGCGCAGCTTCGCCTCCTTCGAGGACGTATCGGGTTAGGATGGCCTCCGACCGGATGCGCCGTGTCGACGAGGCCGTCAGGCAGGTTCTGTCGGACGCGGTCGCGCAGGACCTGCAGGACCCAAGAATCGGATTCGTCACGATGACGAGCGTCAAGACCACCCCAGATCTGCGCCATGCCCGCGTGTACGTCAGCGTCCTCGGAGACGAGGCGCAGCGCGCCGACACGCTGGCCGGATTGGCCTCGGCACACGGGGCGCTGCAGCGGCGACTGGCAAGCGAGCTGCGCATGAAGCGCACGCCGACGCTCGAGTTCATCTACGACGACACGACCGATCGCGCGATGCGGCTGCAGGAAGTCTTGGAACGTGAGGTAGGGGAGGAGTGACGATCACGGGGACCGGCACGACGACTCGCGAGGCGGTGCTCGCCGCGCTGCGCGACGGCGAGCGGTTCGTGCTCGTCGCGCACGAGAACCCCGATGGCGACGCGCTCGGGTCGCTCGTGGCGATGCAGGGCGTCCTGACGGCGCTCGGCAAGGACAGCATCATGTACATCGCCCGCGAGGAGTTCCCGCTGCCCTACGAGTACGCGTTCTTTCAGTTCGACGGGCTCGTCACCGCCGTGCCCGACGACCTCGCGGAGCGCACGATCGTCTTCCTGGACTGCGGCAACTTCGACCGCAACTCCGTCGAGGCCGGCGATGCGCCGATCGTCAACATCGACCACCACCACGACAACACCCGCTTCGGGACCGTCAACCATGTCGTGGCCGACGCATCGTGCACCGCGGAGATCGTGTGGGACCTCATGCGCGAGCTCGAGGTGCCGACCACGCCGGAAATCGCCGACGCGCTCTACGTCGGCCTCGTCACCGACACCGGCCGCTTCATGTACGAGAACACGGGCAGCCGCGCGCACCTCATGGCCGCCGAGCTCATCCAGGCCGGCGTCGACGTGCACGAGATCTACCGGCGCCTGTACGAGGGGGTGCCCGAGTCCAAGCTCGCGCTCCTGACGCGCGCGCTGAACGCCGTGCAACGCTTCGACGGCGGCCGACTGACGTTCTCGCGCCTGACGCGCCTGGACTTCAGCGAGACGGGCGCCGAGGAGTCCTACACCGAGGGGATCATCGATCACCTGCGCTCGGTCGAGGGCACGAAGGTGGCGGCGCTCGTGCGCGAGCTCAGCGAGGGCGTGTCGAAGGTGTCGCTGCGCGCGACCGACGGCACGGTCGACGTGTCGGCGATCGCGCGCGAGGGGGGCGGGGGTGGCCACCGCCAGGCGGCCGGCTTCACGACCGACAAGGCACCGCCCGAGCTCGTCGCTGACCTGCGCGCGGCGATCGCCGCCCAGCTCGAGGTGTGAGGGCTCTCACACCCGGGCGCGCCGCGTTCGGAGACGATCGGTCGCACAAGCGATAAGGCGCGGCCGCGGACGTGGCGGCCGCGGAGATAGGGGTGACCGCCATGGAGGCGAGCCAGATGCAGGACCTGCCCGTGAAGTTCGACGGCGCGACGTTCGACGTCCGCTCGAACGAGGTCGAGATCGAGTGCCTCGAGCTCGACGGGGAGGGGATCGTGCAGCGGCTGACGTACCGTGCCGACGGGGAGTCGCGCCACTTCTCGGGCGATGAGATCGCGACCGCCAAGACCGACGATGGCACGCGTGCCACCGCGACGCTCGAGGACGGGGCGGCCGACCAGCCGATCGTCCACCTGACGGTGATCGTGCCCGACGTGATCTTCGGCGACGAGCACGAGATCGACGTGACGGCAGCGGCGCTGCGCACGACGCACCGCTCGCTCTTCGGCGGCCAGCGGCCCGGCCCGCAGCAGTCCTACGAGGCGTTCTCGCTCGCCGGGACGGCGTGCGCGCCCGAGCCCGGCGCCGAGCAGGGCACGTGCACGAACTGGTACGCGGTTCACGACAAGGAGCCGCCCGGCCCGGCGAAGCTCATCGTCACCGGCAGCTGCACCTTCCCGACCGCCGGCTACGAGGTCGAGCTCGTCCGCGCCAATCCGCAGGGCATCAACCCGAAGGACCTGCTGCTCAACAAGGTCGTCCATCCGCCCGAGGGCCCGGTCGCACAGACGGTCACCGAGGTGCAGGTGCGCTACGAGGAGCTGACCGAGTTCGACTACGACACGGTCACGATCCTGCCCGACGGGCCGCAGATCGAGGTCGTCGAGGCCATGTAGGCCGGGCCGGTCTGCGAGCCTGGGGGACGTGCAAGACGGCGTCCTGCTGATCGACAAGCCCGCGGGCAAGACCTCCCACGACGTCGTCGCCGCGGTGCGCAGAGGAATCGGTTCTCACCCACCCCGGCGCGTGGGCCATGCCGGCACGCTCGATCCGTTCGCGACCGGGCTGCTGCTCGTGCTCGTCGGGCGCGCCACGCGCATCCAGCGCTACCTCATGGCGCTGCCCAAGCGCTACGAGACGGTCGCCCGGCTCGGTGCGACGTCGAGCACCGGCGACACCGAGGGCGAGATCACGCAGACCGGGCGCGTCCCGGCCGATCCGCTGACGCTGCCCACCGGCGAGCTGCTCCAGCGACCGCCCGCCTACAGCGCCGTGAAGGTCGACGGCGAGCGGGCCTACAGGCGCGCGCGGGCGGGGGAGGACGTCGAGATCGCCGAGCGGCCGGTCACGGTGCACCGCTTCGAGGAGCTGTGGCGCGAGGGCGACCGCGCGGCGTTCGCGATCGAATGCTCGGCCGGGACGTACGTGCGCTCGCTCATCGCCGACCTCGGCGACGCGTACTGCGAGCAGCTGCGGCGCACGGCGATCGGCTCGTTTCGGATCGAGGACGCCGACCCCGCCCGCATGATCGGCCTCGAGGACGCGCTGAGCTTCATGCCGTCCGTGCGGCTGGTGGGCGACGACGCCAAGCGCGCCGGGCACGGCCAGGCCGTCGTCGTGGCGGGTTCGCCCGATCCGGCCGCCGAGTCCGTCCTGCTCGTCGACGAGCACGGGGCGATCGCCGTCGCCGAGCCGCGCGGCGACGGCCTGAAGCCCGTCGTAGGCTTCCGCGCGTGAACATCACGTCGCTCCACGACGCCGAGCCGCGCGCGCGCCGCTTGGCGATCGGGACGTTCGACGGCGTCCATCTCGGCCATCGCGAGGTCATCGCCGGCGCGGACACGGTGGTGACGTTCGATCCGCATCCGACCGCGGTCGTCCGGCCGGGCGCCGCGCCCCGGCTGCTCACGAGCCTGGAGCGCAAGGCCCAGCTCGTGGAGTCGCTCGGCGTCGATGAGCTCGTCGTGATCGGCTTCGATGCCGAGTTCGCCGCCCGTTCGGCGCAGCAGTTCGTCGACGAGGTGCTCGTGCAGCGGCTCGGCGCGACGCACGTCTCGGTCGGCGAGAACTTCCGCTTCGGCCACAAGGCGCAGGGCGACACGGAGCTGCTGGTCGCCGACGAGCGCTTCGAGACGCGCGTCGTGGAGCTCCTGGAGGTCGACGGCGAGATCGTCTCGTCGAGCCACATCCGCGGGCTCGTGCTCGGCGGGGCGGTCGAGTACGCGAGCAGGCTGCTCGGCGATCCGTTCACGCTCTCCGGGGAGGTCGTGGAGGGCGACCGGCGCGGGCGCGAGCTCGGGTACCCGACGGCGAACCTCGTTCCCAACGAGGCGTACGTGACGCCCGGCCACGGCGTCTACGCCGCGCTCGCGCGGCCGGCGGGCGGCGACGTCGCACCGGCGGCGGTGAACATCGGGGTGCGGCCGACGTTCGCCACCGGCCGCGGGGAGCTCATCGAGGCATTCCTCATCGACTTCGACGGCGACCTGTACGGGACCGAGCTCGAGCTCGCGTTTCTCAAGCGGCTGCGCGGCGAGAAGCGCTTCGCGTCCGTCCAGGCGCTCGTCGACCAGATGGACCTCGACGTCGAGGTGGCGCGGGCGCTCTGCGCCTGAGGACCGGGGCGGCGCGTCCGAGTTGGTACCGTTCCGCGTCGCATGGCACTGACCCAGGAACGCAAACAGGAGCTCGTCAGCCAGTTCGGCACCGACGACAAGGACACCGGCAACACGCGCGTACAGATCGCGCTGCTGACCGAGCGCATCAACCAGCTCACCGAGCACCTGCGCGCGAACTCGAAGGATCACCACTCGCGGCGCGGCCTGCTCATGCTCGTCGGGCGCCGCCGGCGGCTGCTGAACTACTTCCAGAAGCACGACCTCGAGGGCTACCGCGCGCTGATCAAGGAGCTCGGGCTGCGCAGATGAGCGTTCTTGCTCCTGGGACACCCGCCCCGGAGTTCACGCTGAAGACGGAGGATGGCGAGGACTTCACTCGCGACGACCTCGCCGGCCAGACGACCGTGCTCGTCTTCTATCCGACCGCGTTCAGCGCGGTCTGCACGGACCAGTTTCAGATCTACCAGGAGGTCCTCGAGGACTTCGTCGCCCAGGGCGCGACCCTGTACGGCGTCTCGTGCGACCAGTCCGACAGCCAGACGGCCTTTCGCGAGTCGCTCGGCGTGACGATCGGAATGCTGTCCGACTACGAGCCCAAGGGCGCGGCCACGCAGGCCTTCGGCGCGTACTTCGCGCCGACCGGCGTCTCGAACCGCGCGCTCGTGATCGTCGGGCCCGACCAGGTCGTGCAGTGGTCGTGGGAGGGCGAGCACCCGGGCACGATGCCGGGCGCGAACCTCATCTTCGACGGGCTGGCCCCGCGGTAGCCG
>JBOGYT010000012.1:0-5544 GCA_050696955.1 Solirubrobacteraceae bacterium
GCGCCCACCGGTGCCCGCGCCCGCGCCCGCCGTCGCATCGGTCCACCCGCCGCCCCCGCCCGTCGGCCCCGGCGAGGCCGCCGCCCTCATCGGGCTCGACGGAACCTTCAAGCGTCTGGACGAAGCGTTCTGCTCGCTGCTGGGGTGTCGCGAGGCGGATCTGCGCGCGGCCCGCTGGCCGTCGATCATCGACCGCGAGAACCTCGAGCCGCACCGGGAGATCGCTCGCGCGCTGCGCGCGGGCGAGATCCAAAGCGCCGAGGTCGAGACCGTCTACATGCACGCCCAGGGCCTGCTTGTCCCGATCGAAGGCCGGGTGTCGATGTTCCGCGACGTGAGCGGTCAAGCCTCCCACTACCTGTTCGTCGCTGACGTCAGCCGTACGTCCGGGCTGCCTCCCATGTAGGCCCGCGTGTCCAAGGCCTTCACGACAAGCGCTCGCACGATGGTGTCGATCGCCGAGGACGAAGCGCTCGCTCTCGGCCAGGAGGACGTCGGCCCGGAGCACCTGCTGCTCGGCGTGGTGCGTTGTGGCGGCCCCGCGCAGACGCTCCGCGGGCGTCTGGGGGTCGGCGAGGCCGACGTCCGCACGCGGATCGCGGCGCACGAGCCCGGCGGGGCGGTCGTGTCGCATTGGGGGCGCATGGCGCCCACAAAACGCCACGCTGCCCGGGCTGAGCGTCTAGCTCGCGGCCGGCCGGCCGGCCTGCGCGGCTCCGACGGGACAGGTCACGCCGGTGCCGCCGAGCCCGCAGTAGCCACCCGGGTTCCTTGCCAGGTACTGCTGGTGGTAGTCCTCGGCGTAGTAGAACGGGGGCGCCGGCAGGATCTCCGTGGTGATCTCGCCGCGGCCTGCGTCGTGCAGCGCGGCGCCGTAGCGCTCCTTCGAGGCGAGCGCCGTCTCCCGCTGCTCGTCTGACGTCGTGTAGATGCCCGAGCGGTACTGCGTGCCGACGTCGTTGCCCTGGCGCATGCCCTGCGTCGGGTCGTGGCCCTCCCAGAAGATCTTCAGCAGATCCTCGTAGCTGACCTCGTCGGGGCGGAAGACGACGAGCACGACCTCGTTGTGGCCGGTCTGCGCGCTGCAGACCTCGTGGTACGTGGGGTTCGGCGTGTAGCCGGCGGCGTAGCCGACCGCGGTCGTGACGACGCCCGGGGTCTCCCAGAACAGCCGCTCCGCGCCCCAGAAGCAGCCGAGCCCGAAGACCGCCTGCTCGGTGTCGTCCGGGAATGGCGGGCGCAGCGGGGCGTCGAGCACAAAGTGGCGCTCGGGAACGGGCATCGGCTCGTCGCGTCCGGGCAGCGCCGTCTCGGGATCGGGCAGCGCCGTCTTGTGCTTGGAGAGGAAGTTGAGCATCGGAGCCTCGGAGGTCGCTTGAGTGCTCCGTTCACGGTAGCGGGCGCGCGTTACGAGAAGCTCACGTTCCGGGGCGCGCGATAGATTGCCGCGCCATGCTCGCCCTGCCGAAGATCGGACTCCTGCTGACGCTGCTCATGGCGGGGCTGGCGCTCGCCGCCTGCGGCGCGAGCGAGGGCAACAGCAAGAAGGACAAGAACGTCTACGTCAAGCAGGTCAACCTGGCCGTGAACAACTTCGCCGCGACGGTGACGGACGTGTCGAAGTCGATCACGCCGGAAAGCTCGACGCGCGAGGACCGGCGCACGATCCGGCGCTTCGAGGGCGCGATCAAGGACGTCGTCGCGACGCTTCAGACGATCAAGGTGCCCAGCGACGTGCGCAGGGAGCACGGGCTGCTCGTCGCCGCGATGAACGGCTTCGGCAAGGAGATCTCAGACGCCGGCAGGGCCATGCGCACGCAGACGATCCGCGCCATCGCCGAGGGCCAGCGCAAGCTCGGCGCGGCGACGATCACGGTCAACGCGAAGATCCGCAGCGCCACCGACGCGATCAACACGCGGCTGCGCGCCGAGTAGACGGCGCTGGCGATGTCGCCGACGTGGATCTGGATGCAGTGGGCGATCGTCGTCTTCGTCCTCATCGGGATCGTCATCGCCATCGTCAAGCTCGTCTGAGGCGCAGCCGGGCGCGCCTATGATGCCCGCACCGCCATGTTCCGCTCGATCGTCGTCGGTACGGATGGATCCGACACCGCAACGCAGGCGGTCCGCCAGGCGATCGAGCTTGCCCGCTCGGTCGGTGCGCGGATCGAGCTCGTGAGCGCGTACGAGCCGGTCACCGACGCGCGCCTGCGCGAGGAGTCGATCCAGGTGCCGCAGGACCTGCAATGGATGGTCAACCCGCGCGAGGACGTCGACGCGACGCTCGAGGCCGCGGCGAGCGAGATCCGCGCTGCCGGCGTCGACGTGGAGGTGTTCGCGCGGCAGGGCGATCCGGCCGACGCGATCCTCGACGTCGCGGAGGAGCGTGGCAGCGACCTGATCGTCGTCGGCAACAAGGGGATGACCGGCGCCAAGCGCTTCCTGCTCGGCTCGGTGCCGAACAAGGTGTCTCACCACGCACCGTGCTCGGTGCTGATCATCCGGACGGTGTGAGCGGCTACCGCGCCGGCACGTACGGCGCCGTGGCCGCGGCCGCGTCGATCAGCCCGGCGCCGTAGACGCCGTCGGGGCCGGGCGCGCCGAGATCGCGCGCCGTCGCCATGAGATGGCGGGCGAGCTCGTTCGGCGGTGGGTGCCGGCCGATGACACGCGCCGCGAGCACGAGGGCGGCGACGCCCGAGACGTGCGGCGTCGCCATCGACGTC
The DNA here is from genome assembly GCA_050696955.1 of Solirubrobacteraceae bacterium. Lineage (GTDB taxonomy): Bacteria > Actinomycetota > Thermoleophilia > Solirubrobacterales > Solirubrobacteraceae > CADCVQ01. The sequence continues at coordinate 2,727 of JBOGYT010000012.1, forward strand.
CCGCGAAACTCGGGCGGGATCAAGAAGCGCTTCGGCTGGCCCTTGCGGAAGGTCACGGCGCTGATGTCCCGCCCCGGTGGATCGCCTGGCCGGCAGCGCGTGTCGTCGAGCCGCGCCGCGTCCCGGCCGCCGCCCGGGGCGACGATGTCGAGCCCCGGCCCGTGGTTGGAGTAGCTGCCGAGGCAGCCGTGCTCGGTCGTGCCGCCGACGTCGAACGTGAGGAAGCCGTAGCGCCGCGCCGGGACCTCGCGCGAGTAACGATTGCCCGCGGCGGCGACGACGAGCACCCCCTGCTCGCGCGCTACGCGCAGGGCGGCGCGGATCGCGGACGACGTGGCGAGGCTGCGGGCGACGACACTGCCGTCGGGGACGATGTCCGTCAGCTCGAGCGACAGGTTGATGATGTCGGCGCGGCGCTTCACGGCATAGCGGATCGCCTGCGCGATCGTCGCGGCGTCGCCGAAGCCCTTCTTGTCGAGCACCTGGACCGGCATGATGCGCGCGCCGTAGGCGACGCCGACGGTGCCGTAGCCGTTGTTCGCCGTCGCGGCGATCGTGCTGGCGATGAACGTCCCGTGCCCGAAGCCGTCGTTGGCCCACGGGTCGTCGTTGACGAAGTCATAGCCGCGGACGAAGCGCTTCGCCGCCAGGTCGGGCGACCGCCGGTAGGGCGTGCGGTTGGAGTACGCCACGCCGCTGTCCAGCACGGCGATGACGACGCCCCGCCCGCCGACGCCGCCGGCCTGCGCGGCCTGCGTCCACGCCGCGCCCGCCCTGATCCCGAACTCGCCGGTGAGCGCCCACTGCACGTCGTTCCAGCGACTGCCGGCGGCGGAGGCCGCGACGCCGGTGTCGTTGAAGACGAACTCCGCCGGGCGGGCGCGCAGCGAACGCTCCGTCCACGCGACCGCTTTGGTCGCGCGCAGGCGGCGGACCGCGGCGCGCGGCGAGACGCCCCGTTTCGGTGTCGCGATGACCGCGCCGCCGACGCGCGCTCCGACGCTCGTCAGGCGGGCGTGGCGCAGCGCCGCGGCGCGCTTGCTTCCCGATGCGTCGTGCTTGAAGCGCACGACGATGCGCTCCTGCCGCGGCCGCGACGCCGGCGACGCCACCGCCGGCGCGGGCAGCGCGCTGAGGACGGCGCAGAGCACCAGCGGACCGATCAGAGCACGCGGGCGACCCATGATGCGCACCATACGCAGTGCGATAGTGCCTTCTCCTCCATGGCCGCACCGTTTTTTCCGCGCGACGAGTACTTCATGCGCCTGGCGCTGCGCCAGGCCGAGGCCGCCCTGGAGCACGACGACGTCCCGATCGGGGCGGTCGTCGTGCGCGAGGGCGAGGTCATCGGCGCCGGCCACAACGAGCGCGAGCTGCGCCAGGACCCGACCGCGCACGCGGAGCTACTGGCGCTGCGCGAGGCCAGCCGGGCGCTCGAGTCGTGGCGCGTGCTCGACTCGGTCCTCTACGTCACGCTCGAGCCGTGCGCGATGTGCGCGGGCGCGATCGTCCTCGCGCGCGTGCCGCGCGTCGTCTACGGCACCGTCGATCCGAAGGCGGGCGCCGCGGGCTCGGTGCTGAACATCCTCGCCGAGCCGCGCCTGAACCATCGTCCGGACGTCGCCGGCGGATTGCTCGCACCCGAGTGCGGCGCGCTGTTGACGGAGTTCTTCGGGTCGCGGCGCTAGGGATCGTGAGCATGGAGAAGTGACCATTCGCCCGATACGCGGAACGGGTCGGTCACTTCTCCATGACATACATGCACAAGTGGCCACCCTCGGCCGGGCCCGAGCCCGTTGGCCACTTTTCCATGCGCGAGTGCTCAGCCGTCCGCGGCCGCTTGCGTCGGCGCCCGCCGTCGTGGTACTCCCACCCAACAACCCGGTGTAGAACGCGGCCGAGGCCTCGGTGTCGGGGGAGCTGACGTCGGCCCAGCAGGGGACGCCTTGCGCGTAGCTCGTGACTTCGAGCATGGTGCCGTTGGCTGCTTGAAGTGGGGACCGGACGATCGTCGCACGTCGGCCGCCTGCGCATGTAACCGTCGATCTCCTATCCTCGACGGGCGTCCCGCACGCGCCTCGGAGGGGTGCCGGAGTGGTTGAACGGGGCGGTCTCGAAAACCGTTGTAGGGGCAACCCCCCTACCGAGGGTTCGAATCCCTCCCCCTCCGCTTTGTCCGCTCGCAGCGCGACCTTCGGCGTCCTGAGGAGTCTCTTGACGTGAGGAAAGCTCACGGCGCGGTAGGACCGAGCCATGCCGGATACTCCTCAAGCTCTGTGATCAGCGACGCAACCGACAGTCAGCGGACCGCCACCGTCGTGCGGCCCGAGATCCAGGCGCTGCGCGCCGTCGCGGTCATGACGGTGGTGATCTTCCACCTCTGGCCGGACACGTTGCCCGGCGGCTTCGTCGGCGTCGACGTCTTCTTCGCGATCTCGGGCTTCCTCATCACGCTGCATCTGCTGCGCGAGGTCGAGCGCACCGGCCGGGTCTCGATCGCCGGGTTCTGGGCGCGCCGGGCGCGGCGCATCCTGCCGGCGGCGCTCGTCGTGCTCCTGTTCTGCGTGGTGATGACGCTCGCGATCGTCCCGCAGATCCACTGGGACCAGTCGTTCAGGGAGATCCGGGCGAGCACGCTGTACGTCGAGAACTGGCAGCTCGCCGCCGACGCCGTCGACTACCAGGCGCAGGACAACGCGCCCTCGTCCGTGCAGCACTTCTGGTCGCTGTCCGCCGAGGAGCAGTTCTACCTCGTCTGGCCGGTGCTGATCCTGGGCGCGGCGGCCGCCGCGCGCACGCGCTCGGCGCGGGTCCGGCG
>JBOGYT010000013.1:0-4636 GCA_050696955.1 Solirubrobacteraceae bacterium
GCCGGCGGGCTCGCGGCCGCCGCCAGCGCCCGCAGCGACGACACGCCGACGATCTCCGCGCCCGCCGCCTGCGCCAGGGCGCGTGCGGTCGCGACACCGATGCGCAGCCCTGTGAAGCCGCCCGGGCCAAGTCCGACCGCGATCCGGTCGACGTCCGCGAAACGCAGGCCGGCGTCGGCAAGCTGCCCCTGCGCGAGCGCGAGCAGCTGCGCCGTGTGCCCGGGGCGCTCGCCCGGGCCCGGATCGTGGCGGCTCTCCGCAACCGCCGCGTCCGCGGGCGCGGCCGTGTCGAGCAGCGCGACCGCGGTCGCCGGCGTCGCGGTGTCGAGGCCGAGGACGATCACGGTTCGATGCGCAGGTGGCGCCGGTCCCCGCCGCGGTGCTCGAGGCGCACGCGAGCGGCGATGCGCTCCGGGTCCAGACCGGCGGGCGCGCCGATCTCCGGCCACTCGATGAAGGTCACGCGATCGTCGCCGAGCTCGCCCGCCAGCAGCGAGGGGTCCTCGTCGTCGAGGTCGCCCAGGCGGTACAGGTCGAGGTGCGAGACCGCCATCCGGCCCTCGTAGCGACGGGCGATCGTGAAGCTCGGGCTCGTCACCGGCCCGCTGACGCCGAGCGCGCGGCAGGCGCCGCGCACGAACGTCGTCTTGCCGGTGCCCAGATCGCCCGACACGAGCACCACGTCGCCGGGCCGCAGCCGCTGCGCCAGCTCGGCCGCCACCTGCTCGGTCGCTTCGGGCCCGACCGTCTCCGTGTCAGTACGCGTCCGCATCGGCGGTACGGAGCCGCAGCCCCACGCCGAGGAGGGTGAGCGCCGCTCCAGCGAGGATCAGCATGCGCGGATCCGAACCCGTGTCCGGCAGCTCGGAGGACCGCGACGGCTGCTCGGATCCCGAATCGCCTGAGCCGTCGCCGTTGCCGTCGAGGTCGACGGGCGGCTGGGTCGAACCCGGCTCGGCGGGCATCGGCGTGGTCAGCGTCTGCGCGAGCGCAGCCGCCGGCATGCTCAGCACCGCGGCCAGGATCAGGGCGGCGATGCGGCGCGAGATCGGCACGGGGAGCACTCTAATGATTCGCTGGTCCGGACACGGATCGGCGCCCAGGGCGACCCAAAACTGCCTGGTGTACCGTCAAAAGCCGTGGTCACCGCCCTTCAAGCCGAGCGGCTTCTCGCGTGCGCGCGGGTGCTCGAAGCGCCCGCGCGGATCGTCATGACGGGCGACGTGGCGCCCGACGCGGCCCGCGCGCTGACCGACGGCGCGCGCGAGGGCGTCGAGGTGATGGAGCTCGCTCCCGACGACGTCGCGCTCGTCGACGGGCCGATCGACGTCCTCTTCATCGGCCCCTCCGGGCGCTACAGCGCAGCGATCGACGTCTTCGAGCGCTGGCCGGCGCGCGTCGTTCCCGGCGGGACGCTGTTCGTGCACGGCGCGTTCGCGACGCCACCGCTGACCGCGGCGCTGCTGCGGACGATCGGCTCGTCGCGCGCCTGGCGCTACTTCGGCCGCGAGGGCGCGCTGGCCGAGTACTTCCGCGCCGACCTCAACCACGGCGAGCGCATCCTCGACGCGATCGCGCAGATCGCGCAGTTGCCGTGGTTCGCCCGCGGCCTGGCGCACCGCCGCGCCGCGCGCTTGAGATCCTCGTAACACCGTCTATCTACCCTGGATGTCATGGCTACCGAGAAGACCGGAACACCGATCACGAAGACCGACGATGAGTGGCGCGCCGAACTGACGCCCGAGCAGTACGAGGTGCTGCGCCGGGCCGGCACCGAGCGCGCGTTCAGCGGCAGGTACGTCGACGAGAAGACGCCCGGCATGTACACCTGCGCCGGCTGCGGCGCCGAGCTGTTCGCGTCCGACACGAAGTTCGACTCCGGCACCGGCTGGCCGAGCTTCACCGACCCGGCCGTCGCCGACGCCGTCGAGACGCGGACCGACCGCACATACGGGATGGTTCGCACGGAGGTCGTCTGCCGCCGCTGCGGTGGGCATCTGGGCCACGTCTTCCCCGACGGCCCCGGCGCGAGCGGCCAGCGCTACTGCATCAACTCCTGCGCGCTGGACCTCGAACCCGCCGAGTAGCGAATCCGGGCGCAGCATCTGGGTAACCCGGGGTGAACACTGCCCGCAAGGAGCCGCCCGATGCAGTACTGGTTCGCGACATCGACAGAGGAGTTCACGCCGTCGGAGATGCTCGAGCAGGCCAAGGCCGCCGAGCGGGCGGGCTTCGACGGCCTCGGTACGTCCGATCACTTCGCGCCGTGGTTCCCGGACGGGCAGGCGGCCCAGGCGTGGGTCTACCTCGGCGCCATCGGCCAGGTGACGTCCAAGCCGATCGGCACCGGCGTCACGCCGATCGTGCACCACTACCACCCCGGCCTCATCGCCCAGGCGTTCATGTCGCTCGAGGAGCTCTATCCGGGCCGGGTGTTCCTCGGCGCGGGCTCCGGCGAGTCGGTCAACGAGACGCCGCTCGGGCTTGACTGGCCGGAATACGAGGAGCAGCGCCGGCGGCTGGAGACGGGCCTCGAGGCGATCACGCGCCTGTGGAACGGCGAGACGGTGACGATGGACGCGGGCTGGTTCAAGCTCAAGGACGCCAAGCTGTGGACGCGCGCGAAGACCCGCCCGAGGCTCTACGTGTCGGCCTTCGGGCCGAGCTCGGCGGAGGTCGCCGGGCGCTTCGGCGACGGCCTGTGGACGCTCGGCGACCCCGCGCAGGCCGCCGAGATCATCGACGCCTACCGCGAGTCCTGCCGCCGCCATGGCCGCGAGGAGGGCGAGATCATCTTCCAGGCCGGCTTCGCGTGGGCCGACGACGAGCGCGCCGTCATCCGCGGCGCCCGCCACTGGAAGCCGACCCAGCTGCCGGAGCTGTACGTCGAGGACATCGCCGACCAGGACGACATGCAGCGCCGCGCCGACGAGCGGATGAGCGACGAGGAGTTCGCGAAGGAGGGCTTTCTCATCTCGGCCGACCCGGAGGAGCACATCGAGCGCATCCGCGAGATGGAGCGCGGCGGCGCGACGGTCATCTGCCTGCAGCTCATCGGCCGCGCCGACCCGCTCGGCTCGATTCGTACCTACGGCGCTCAGGTGCTCCCGGCGCTGCGCGGCGCCGTCGTCGGGTCCTAGTCGAACAGCCCGAGCTGGCGGTCCGAGGGCTCTACCTCGGCGGCCGGCTCGACCGGCGCCGCAGCGATCTCGGGCTCCGGCACGGGCGCCTGCGGCGGGGCGACCGCCGCTGGCTGCTCGGGCAGCGCCAGCGCCAGCAGCTCGGGGAGCCGGGCGAAGTCGGCCCGCAGCGTGTCGAGCAGCGCGCGGGTGTAGAGCGCGGCGGCGGGATGAAACAGCGGGTACAGGCGCACGGCGCGGCTGCCGATGACGCGGGTCTCGGCCTGGCCGTGCAGGCGCGAGATGCCGGTGGGGTCGGCGCGCAGGAGCTTCGTGGCGAAGTTGCCGAGCGTGCAGATCACGCGCGGCTGGACCAGCTCGATCTTGCTCAGCAGGTACTCCTGGCAGTTGTCGATCTCGGCCGGCAGCGGATCGCGGTTGCCGGGAGGGCGGCACATGAGCACGTTCTGGATGAACACGTCCGAACGGGCGAGCCCGATCTCCTCGAGCAGCTCGTTGAGCAGCTTGCCGGCCGCCCCGACGAACGGGATCCCCTGCTCGTCCTCGCGTGCGCCGGGGGCCTCGCCGACGAACATGAGGTCCGCGTCGGCGTCGCCGGCGCCGAAGACGACCTGCGTTCGGGTCCTCGCGAGCTCGGGGCAGCGGGTACACGCGCGCGCCTCGGCGTAGACGGCCTTGAGGCGCTCGCGCCGGTCCTCCCTCGTGGACACGGGCCGATGGTAGAGCGATTGGCCGTCAGCTATCTTCCTGTTTAGGCCAATAGCCTTATGGCTAGACCACGTAGTGACCATTTGCACGCGACCGGTACCTCGCCCGGCGGGGACTGGACCGGAGAGATCAAGAGGACCGATGGAGTCAGCATCAACGCTGTCCCACGACGCGCGCGCCCCGCGGCGCGTCACGATCCTGGGTGCCGGACGGCTCGGCACCGCGCTCGCCGGCGCGCTCGCGGACGCCGGAATCGCCATCGACGGCCCGCTGGGGCGCGGTGCGCCGATCTCCCCGGACGCCGCGGCCGTCCTGCTGTGCGTGCCCGAGTCGCAGCTCGCCGCCGCGGCCGCCGCCGTTCCCGCCGGCCCGCTCGTCGGCCACTGCTCGGGCGCCTCGACGCTCGAGCCGCTGCACCCGCACGAGGCGTTCTCGCTGCACCCGCTCATTACGGTCACGCCCGCAGGCGCCACGTTCGCCGGCGCCACCGCTGCGATCGCCGGCGCCACGCCGCGGGCACTGCGCGCCGCCGAGGCGCTCGCGCTTGCCCTCGGGATGCGCCCGGTGCACGTCGCCGACGCCGATCGCGAGGCCTACCACGCCGCCGCCTCGGTGGCGTCGAACTACCTCCTCACGCTGGAGGGCCTCGCCGAGCGCCTGGCCGCCACCGCAGGAATCGACCGCGAGCCGCTCGTCGAGCTCGTGCGCGCGACCGTCGAGAACTGGGCGCGCGCGGGCGCCGCCGGCGGGCTGACGGGACCGATCGCCCGCGGCGACGACGCCACGGT
>JBOGYT010000014.1:0-4911 GCA_050696955.1 Solirubrobacteraceae bacterium
GTCGGCGACGTGGCGGCGCAGCTCGGGCAGCCGGTCGGCCGCGGGGGTGCCCGGCGGGGCGATGACCGCGGCGCCGAGCCGCGGCACGATGATCGCCACCGGCGCCCCGACGGCCTCGGACGCGAGCTCGGCGACGCGCTCGAGGCCGTCGCCGGAGAGCACGGCGTCGACCATCCGCAGGTGCAGCCCCCTCAGACGTTCTACGAGGGTGGCCGCTGCGATGTGGGCGGCCACCCTCGCTGGCCTCCCTAGCCCGACGCCGCGGCCGCAGCCGCCGCGTCGGGATGCGACTGCAGTGTCTCTTCGCCGGATTCGCCGGTGCGAATCCGGTAGGCCTCCTCGACCGGTAAGACGAACACCTTGCCGTCACCCACGGCGCCCGTCCTGCCGTGCTTGAGGATCGTGTCGACGATCGTCGTCACGTCCTTGCTGGCGACGACGCATTCGATCTTGACCTTTGGCCGCAGGTAGTTCGTCAGCTCCGCCCCGCGGTAGCGCTCCGTGATCCCCTTCTGCCGGCCCGATCCCTTGACCTCGCTGATCGACAGCGACGGGAACCCGAGCGCCAGCAGCTCCGTGCGGATGGGCTCGAATGCCTCGTGGCGGATGTACGCGATCACCATTTTCATACCGGCATCTCCTTCGGCTTGGCCTCCATGGCCACCGGCGCCGGCGCGACAGTGGCCGTCGCCCCGCCGCCGTAGCCGATGAGCTCAGCCGGCGGGATGAACTGCTCTGGGTAGCCGTACATGCCGTGCTCGGAGATGTCCAGGCCGGCGTCCTCTTCCTCTTCGGTCACGCGCAGGCCGTAGGTCTTCTTGATGGCCCAGAACGTCGCGTAGCTCATGACGAACACGAACGAGAACGCGACCGTGAATCCGATTGCCTGGGCGATGAGCTGGCTGAGCTGGCCCGAGTAGAACAGCCCGCCGTCGGGATCCCCGAAGGCGTTGTACTGGGCCAGACGCGGCGAGGTGAACAGCCCGCAGGCCAGCGTCCCCCAGATGCCGCAGATGCCGTGCGCCGTCAGCGCCCCGACCGGATCGTCGAGCCGCTTGTCGATCGCGTAGATGCCGATCGGCACGATCAAGCCGGCGATGAGGCCGATCGGCACCGCCGCCCACAGCTCGACGTATCCCGACGGCGCCGTGATCGCCACGAGCGCGCCGATCGCGCCGTTGCCGGCCATGCCGATGTCCAGCGTCTTCTGCTTGAAGTAGGACATCATCAGCGCGCCGATGACGCCGCAGGCGGCCGCGAGGTTCGTGACGACGACGATCTCGGTGAAGCGCGCGTCCTGGACGTTCAGCGTCGAGCCGGGGTTGAACCCGAACCAGCCGAGCCACAGGATCAGCACGCCGAGCCCGAACAGCGGCATGTTGTGCCCCGGGATCGCTCGCGGCTTGCCGTCCTTGCCGTACTTGCCCTTCCTCGGTCCGAGCAGGAGCAGCGCCGCGAGTGCGCCGGTCGCGCCGATGAGGTGGACGGCCGTCGAGCCGGCGAAGTCCTGCATGCCGACGATGCCGGTGCCGAGCCAGTCGCCCGCCTGCAGGAAGCCGCCGCCGAAGACCCAGTGGGCGCCGATCGGATAGATGACGGACGCGAAGACGACCGCGTAGATGGCGTAGACGCCGAACTTGATGCGCTCGAGCGTCGTGCCCCAGACGATGGCCAGCGATACGGCGCAGAACACGAACTGGAAGAAGAACTTCGACTCGACCGTGGCATTCGAGAGGCCCATGACGGGGAACGCTTCCGCGGGGTCGCCGAAGCCCTGCAACAGGAACCCGGTGCCGCCGACGAGGCCATAGATGCCGTTGGCTTCGCTGCCGAAGGCCAAGGCAAAACCGACGACGTACCAGCACACAGCAGCGATCGAGAAGTTCAGCAGGATCTTCGCGACGACCGTCCCCGCGTTCTTCTGCCGCGAGAAGCCGATTTCCAGGAACGCGAAGCCGGCCTGCATGAACATGACCACCATGCCGGCCACGATCACCCACATGGAGTTGAAGCCGACGGAGTCCGGCAGAACCCCGTTGCTGTAGGCCTCCAGCGTGTCAGCCGACGCCATCCCCGGCACGGCCAGCACGATCAGCAACCCGGCCCCTACAGCGGGCAGCACCTTCAGAGCCAGCGCACGTCTCATGCATCCTCCTCGATCGAAACCAGCGTCGGGTGCCATCGTCGACTTCGGGTTCGCATGCGTCTTTGTCCCACTGTCGAAAGATCGGTCGCGCGGCTTCGCCACAGATGATTGACAGCGGGCAACGCTGCTCCTAGGTTGCGGTTTTCCAGCCCCGAGCCCAGGAGGACGAGCCGTGCCTGCTCTCCCGTTCCTCGACCGAGGCGACAAGGCCCTGAGCACCCGGGCTCTCGTCGGCGACGGTGCCGTCGAGCCCGATGCCGTGTTCGAGCTCGCCAAGGCCCACGATGCGACGATGGTGGACCTGAAGTTCACCGACCTGCCGGGCACGTGGCAGCACATGGGGATGGCCCTCGGGACGCTCGAGGCGGACTCGTTCAGCGACGGCATCGGCTTCGACGGCTCGTCGATCCGCGGCTTTCAGGAGATCTACGAGTCCGACATGCTGCTCATGCCCGATGCGTCCTCGGCGATCGTCGACCCGTTCTACGAGCACACGACGATCTCGATCGTCTGCACGGTGATCGACCCGATCACGCGCGAGCCGTACACGCGCGACCCGCGCTACGTCGCGCAGAAGGCAGAGGAGCACCTGCGTGCGACCGACGTCGCGGATACGTGCTTCTTCGGCCCGGAGGCGGAGTTCTACGTCTTCGATCACGTCGCCTTCGACCAGCAGGCGAACACCGCCTACTACGAGGTCGATTCCGAGGAGGGGCACTGGACGCAGGGGCACGGCTTCCAGCGCCGCGGCGAGGGGCTCGCCGCGCTGGGCTACAAGAACCGCTCGCAGGAGGGCTACTTCCCCGCCCCGCCGAACGACACCCAGGCCGACCTGCGCGCGCAGATGGTGATGACGCTCGAGGCGCTCGGCATCCGCACCGAGTCCCACCACCACGAGGTCGGCGGGCCGGGTCAGGCCGAGATCGACCTGCGCTTCCTGCCGCTGCTGGAGATGGCCGACGCGCTCCAGCTGCACAAGTACGTCGTCAAGAACACGGCCAAGGAGCACGGCAAGACCGCGACGTTCCTGCCCAAGCCGATCTTCGAGGAGAACGGCTCGGGGATGCACTGCCACCAGTCGCTGTGGAAGGGCGGCGAGACGCTCATGCACGACGCGAACGGCTACGCGCTGCTGTCGCCGCTCGCGCTGAGCTACGCCGCCGGGCTGCTCGAGCACGGCCGCGCGCTCATGGCGTTCTGCGCGCCGAGCACGAACTCCTACCGCCGGCTCGTGCCGGGCTATGAGGCGCCGGTGCTGCTCAAGCACTCCCAGCGCAACCGGTCGGCGGCGGTGCGGATCCCGATGTACTCGACGTCGCCGAAGACGAAGCGCATCGAGTTTCGCCCGCCCGACCCGCTGGCCAACCCGTATCTCGCCTTCCCGGCGATGATGATGGCCGGACTGGATGGGATCGCGCGCGGGCTGATGCCGAGCGACCCGCTCGACGTCAACCTCTACGACCTGGATCCCGAGGTGCTGGCGCACATCCCGACCGTGCCGACCACGCTCGACGAGGCGCTGGATGCGCTCGAGGCCGACCACGCCTTCCTGACCGAGGGCGGCGTCTTCACCGACGACCTCATCGAGACGTACATCGAGTTTCACCGCGAGCAGTCCGACAAGGTGAAGATCCGGCCGCACCCGTTCGAGTTCCCGCTGTATTTCGACGGGTAGCCCAGAAGCGTTCGATCGCCCTGCTACTCACGCGTGGACAACCGCGACGGCGGTTGCCTGTCCGGCTGGACAAGGCCGGATAGGCGGCGCAGGGCTACAGTCATCGCGTTTACCAGCAAGGAGGACCATGCCCAGAAGTCGTCAGGAGAATGTGACCGCCGCCCAGTGGAGCGCCAACGGCGCGGCGCTCGGCTCCCCAGATCTCACCGTCGCAGGCAACGAAGTCTTCGGCGCAAATGTCTTCAGCACCAGCGTCCAGCGCGAGCGCCTACCCAAACACGTCTTCAAGGCGCTCCAGAGCGCGCTCGCGAAGGGCCAGGCCCTGGACACATCGCTGGCCGACTCGGTCGCGCAGGCGATGAAGGGGTGGGCGATGGAGCGCGGTGCGACGCACTACACGCACTGGTTCCAGCCGCTGACCGGGATGACCGCCGAGAAGCACGACTCGTTCTACGGCCCGACCGGTGACGGCTCGGCGATCGCGGAGTTCTCCGGCAAGGAGCTCATCCAGGGCGAGCCCGATGCGTCGTCGTTCCCCACCGGCGGCATCCGGGCGACGTTCGAGGCGCGCGGCTACACGGCGTGGGATCCCACGTCGCCGGCGTTCATCCTCGAGAACCCCAACGGCGCGCTGCTGTGCATCCCGACCGCCTTCGCGTCGTGGACGGGCGAGGCGCTGGACAACAAGATCCCGCTGCTGCGCTCGATGGACGCGCTCTCGCGCTCGGCCGTGCGCGCGCTGTCGCTGCTCGGCGACGCCGAGGCCTCGAGGGTCTTCACGACCGTCGGCCCCGAGCAGGAGTACTTCCTGATCGACGAGCAGTACTACTTCGAGCGTCCCGACCTCGTGACGACCGGTCGGACGCTGTTCGGCGCCCAGCCGCCGAAGGGCCACGAGCTCGACGACCACTACTTCGGCTCGATCCCCGAGCGCGTGCTCGCATGCATGCTCGACGCAGAGCGCGAGCTGGCCAGGCTCGGCGTGCCGATCAAGACCCGCCACAACGAGGTCGCCCCCGCGCAGTACGAGGTCGCCCCGATCTTCGAGAACTCGAACGTCGGCTCCGACCACCAGCAGCTCGTGATGCAG
>JBOGYT010000015.1:0-9761 GCA_050696955.1 Solirubrobacteraceae bacterium
ACGAGAAGCAGCACCACCGCCTCGTCTCGTTCTTCACGCGGACGGCGCCCGAGCTCGTCGAGCGCGTCGAGCTCTGGCAGGAGTCCACGCCGCTGCTCGAGGCCCACGGGGTCGAGCAGGAGATCGACGGCCTGCTCTCCAAGCGCGTCGACGAGCTGAAGGCGCCGACCATGGTCTTCCAGGAGGCCGACCTGTCGGTGCGCGTCGTGCGCGACATCTTCTCCGAGCACTTCGAGCGCGCGATCGTCGACGACCCCAAGCAGCACCACCGGCTCGTCTCGTTCTTCACGCGCACGGCGCCCGAGCTCGTCGACCGCGTCGAGCTCTACGAGGAGAAGCAGCCGCTGTTCGAGGCCTACGGCGTCGAGAAGGTCATCGACGGCCTCATGACGCGGCGCGTGGACCTGCCCAGCGGCGGCTACCTGATCATCGACTACGCCGAGGCGCTGACCGTCATCGACGTCAACTCCGGATCGTTCATCGGCCGCGGCAAGGGCGCGCGCCTGGAGGACACGATCACGACGACGAACCTCGAGGCCGCCGAGGAGGTCGTCAACCAGCTGCGCCTGCGCGACATCGGCGGGATCATCGTCATCGACTTCATCGACATGGCCCGCGCGCGCAACCGCGACGCCGTCCTGAAGACGCTGCGAAAGACGCTCGACGAGGACCGCACGAAGACGTTCACGGCCGAGATCTCCAAGCTCGGCCTCGTCGAGATGACGCGCCAGAACGTCACCGAGGGCGTGCGCGAGATCATCTCGCGGCCGTGCCCGACGTGCGACGGCGACGGCGTCATCAAGTCCGAGGAGACGATCGCGATCGAGTTCGAGCGCCGTCTGCGCCGGCTGACGAAGAAGGCGCCGAAGAAGCACGAGGCGTTCCTCGTGCAGATGAACCCGCGGGTCAGCGCCCAGTTCACCGGCAACGGCAAGCGGATGCTGCACGCGCTCGAGGAGCAGACCGGGCGGCGCTTTCACTTCCAGGGCACCGAGGGCCTGCCGCTCGACCACTTCGAGATCCTCATGGAGGGCTCGCGCGACGAGGTGCAGGAGCGCGCGGTGCCGTTCCGCGAGGGCGACGAGGTGCTCGTCGACATCGTCGAGCCGCACATGTACGCCGTCGACGACGCCGTCGCGAAGATCGACGGCTACATCATCTCGGTGACCGGCGGCGGGCGGTTCGTCGGCAACAAGCGCCTCGTGCGCATCGAGCAGGCCGGGCGGACGTCGGCCACGGCGACGCTGATCGACAGCGGCGAGCCCGACCCGCCCGCGGAGGCACCTACCGATGGCGATGACGTAGAATCGACACCTCGGCGCCGTGGCCGCAGAGGCGGACGGCGCCGTTCTCGCGCCACGGCGGACACCGGCGCATCATCTTCTTCATCGGACAGCTGAGACCCATGGCCTACGCAATCGTCAAGACCGGCGGCAAGCAGTACCGCGTCGAGCAGGGGCAGACCCTGCTCGTCGAGCGCCTGCCCGACGACGTGGGCAAGACCGTGGCGCTTCAGCCGCTGCTGTTTCGCTCGACCGACACGATCTTCGACGCCGACGGCCTGAAGCAGGTCTCTGTCAAGGCCAAGATCGTCGGTCACGAGCGCGGCGAGAAGCTGCGCATCTTCAAGTTCAAGCCCAAGCGCGGCTACAAGCGCACCGCCGGCCACCGGCAGGAGCTCACGCGGTTGGAGATCACGGAGTGTCTGGCGACCGGAGGGAGCCAGCCGGCATCAAAGCGCGGGGCTGGAAGCCCCGCGGAGGTAACCGACTAATGGCACACAAGAAGGGGCTCGGCTCCTCACGCAACGGCCGCGACTCGAACGCCCAGCGCCTCGGCGTCAAGACGTTCGCGGGCGAGAAGGTCACCGGCGGCGAGATCATCGTGCGCCAGCGCGGCACGCGCTTCCGCCCCGGCGAGGGCGTGGGCATCGGCAAGGACGACACGCTCTACGTCCGCTCGCCCGGCACGGTCGTCTTCTCGACCGTGCGCGGCAAGCGCGTCGTGTCGATCGCGCCGGACGACGCCGCCGCGTAGGGCCTTGTCGCCGCGGGACGTCGCCCGCCTCATCGCCGCCGGTCGCATCGCGATCGGCGCGGCGCTCATGGTGGCGCCGCGGCTGACGACGCGGCTGTGGCTCGGCGACGACGCGGACCGGGCCGGCACGCAGGTCGTCGCCCGCGCGATGGGCGTGCGCGACGTCGTGACCGGGGCCATCGCGCTGCACACGCTCGACCATCACGACGTCGGGCCGCGCTGGCAGCGCACGCTCGCCGGCGTCGACGCGGTCGATCTCGGTGCCACGCTGGCCGCGCGGCGCGAGCTGCCGCGCGTGGGCGTGGCGATGGTCGTCGCCATGGCGAGCGCCGGGATCGGCGGGCAGCTGTGGGCGGCGGAGAGGCTGTCGCATGCCGGTCCTGGTTGAGCGCGACGGGCCGGTCACGACGGTCGTCCTCGATCGTCCCGAGGCGTCCAACGCGGTCGACCGTGAGACGGCCGAGCAGCTCGTCGGAGCATTTCGCGCGTTCGACGCCGATGACGCCGCGCGCGTCGCCGTGCTGTGCAGCGCGGGTGCATGCGACACGACCGCCGCTCGGCCTACGAGGGCCTGGAGCTCCGCCTCGCACGGGCGATGGCCAACGAGTTCGAGCACGGCCTCGTGTCGCTGCGCGACGCCGGCGCGGGCGTGGCGCGGTTCGCCGCGGGCGAGGGGCGCCACGGCGCGTTCTGAGCGCGTCAGGTCGGCTGGCTGACCGGTCGGATGAGGATCTCGTTGACGTCGACGTGCGGCGGCTGGGAGACCGCGAACATCACCGCGCGGGCGATGTCGTCGGGCTCGAGCGCCCCCTGGACGGGGTTGTCGAAGAACGGCGTGTCGACCATGCCGGGCTCGATCGACGTGACGCGCACGCCGGAGTCGTTGAGGTCCTGGCGGGCGGACTCCGCCATCGCCGTGACCGCGTGCTTCGTGGCGCTGTAGAGCGAGCCCGAGAGCGCGCGGCGCCCGGCGACCGAGCTCGTCAGCAGCAGGTGGCCGACGCTCTGCCTCAGCGCGGGGATCGTCGCCCGGATCGTGTACGCGGCGCCCAGGACGTTCGTGAGGACCATGTCGCGCCAGTGCGCGGGCGTCTCCTCGAGGACGCCGCGCTTCGCGCCGAAGCCGGCGTTCGCGAACGCGACGTCGAGGCGGCCGAAGGCGTCGAGCGCGGCGGCGACCATCGCCTCCTGCTGGGCGTAGTCGGTGACGTCGCACGTGACGGCGATCGCGTGCTCCTCGCCGCCCAGCTCCCCGGCGAGCGCCTCGAGCTTGTCCGTCGAGCGGGCGGCGAGCACGAGCCGGTAGCCGGCGTCGGCCGCGTGGCGGGCGGTCGCCGCGCCGATCCCGCTTGACGCTCCGGTGATGAGGAATACGGGATCGGCCATGGCGTTCTCCTAAGGTCGAGGGTCAACGATGCTCTACGACAAGGCTCGCATCTACGTGCAGGCAGGCGGCGGCGGCGACGGCTGCCTGAGCTTCCGCCGCGAGGCGCACGTCCCGCACGGCGGCCCCGACGGCGGCGACGGCGGGCACGGCGGCGACGTCGTGCTCGTCTGCGACGACTCGCTGCGCGACCTGCAGTCCTTCAAGCGCCAGGCGCACTACAAGGCCAAGCGGGCGGCTCACGGGGAGGGTGCGCTGCGCCATGGCGCCGACGGGCCGCTGCTCGAGATCCACGTACCGCCGGGCACGCAGGTCACGTCGTGGGATGGCAGCACGCACGACCTGCTCGTACCCGGCCGGCGCGCCGTCGTAGCCCGCGGTGGCGCGGGCGGGCGCGGCAACAAGCGCTTCGCCACGTCGACGCGCCAGGCGCCGCGGATGGCCGAGCGCGGCCTGCCGGGCGAGGACGGCTGGATCGACATGCGCCTGAAGCTGCTCGCCGACGTCGGCCTCGTCGGCCTACCCAACGCCGGCACGTCCTCGCTGCTCGCGCGCATGACGCGCGCGGCGCCGAAGGTCGCGGCCTATCCGTTCACGACGCTCGAGCCGGTGCTCGGCACGCTGCAGAGCCCCGAGCGACAGCTCGTCATCGCCGACATCCCCGGGCTGATCGAGGGCGCGAGCGAGGGCGCCGGGCTCGGCCACGACTTCCTCGCGCACGTCGAGCGCACGCGCCTGCTCGTGCACGTCCTCGACCTCGCACCGACCACCGCCGGCGGCGGCGGTGCCCACGGCTGCGAGCCGGTCGCCAACCACGCGACGATCGAGGCCGAGCTGCGCGCGCACGATCCGCGCCTGGCGCGGCTCGATCGGATCCTGGCGCTGTCGAAGTCCGACCTCGTGCCGGCCGAGGAGGCCGAGCGGGTCGCGGCGGCCTGGCGCGAGCGGCTCGGCGACGAGGTGCCGGTGCTGCTCACGTCGAGCGCGACCGGCGAGGGCCTCGACGCGCTCGCGACCGAGCTGCTGCGGCGGGTGCCGCTCGAGGCGCCGGTCGAGGCGCCGGAGGAGCTCGACCTGCCGCTCGCCGAGCACCGCGTGTTCCGGCCGGCGGCGGGCAAGGGATTCCGCGTGGAGCGCATGGGGGACGGCGCCTATCGCGTCGAGGGCGAGGGGGTCGCGCGCCTGCTCGCCCGCCACGATCTCGACAACGACGAGGCGCTCGCCCACGTCGAGGGCCGGCTGCGGCGGATGGGGGTCATCAGCGCGCTCGAGGCGCAGGGTTTTCAGCCGGGCGACGACGTCGAGATCGGCGGCGTCGTGTTCGAGCTGCACCCGGGGTAGAAAGCCGCCGCACCGGGGGTGGTGCGACATCTCGCGGCAAGTGTCGTTACGGTTCCGCGCCGATGGGGGTACGACGACTGCTGCTCGCGGCGGTGCTGTTGACGGGGCTCTGCTGGCCCGCCACCGCACCCGCCGCCACCAACCAGGAAGCGATCATGATGGACGATGACCTGCTGCTCTACCGGGGCGATCACCGGCGCGCGCAGGCCATGACCCGCATGAAGCAGATCGGCGTGGACTCGGTGCGCGTCACCGTCCTGTGGAGCGTCGTCGCGCAGGGCGCGAACATGACCGACGCCGAGATCAAGCGGCTGAAGTCGGCGTCCGCGCGCAAGAAGGCACGCCAGCAACGCGCCAGGTTCGATCCCGACAACCCGCGCACGTATCCGCGCCGCAACTGGGATCCCTACGACAACCTCCTCAAAGAGGCCGCGAAGCTGCGGATGCGCGTCTTCTTCTCCGTGACCGGCCCCGGGCCGCCGTTCACGCACCGCAAGGCGCCGAAGAGCCAGCGGCTGAACTTCTTCAGCTTCAAGCCCGTGCCGAGCCGCTACCGCGAGTTCGTCGAGGCACTCGGCACGCGCTACTCGGGCAAGTACAAGGACGAGAACGCCCTCAAGCAGGCGCTGCCGCGCGTCACGCTGTGGTCGCTGTGGAACGAGCCCAACCAGCCAGGCTGGCTGTCCCCCCAGTGGGAGAAGCGCGACGGGCAGATGGTTCCCGCCGCGCCGGCCCTCTACCGCGCGCTCCACAAGGCCGGAACCGACGCGCTGATGAACACCGGGCACGGCGGCGACACGATCATGCTCGCCGAGACCGCGCCGCTGGGCTCGAGCAAGCGCGGGCCGCGCAACGCGATCAGGCCGGTGCCGTTCCTGCGCGAGCTCGTGTGCCTCAACGCCACCGGCGCGCCGTACGTCGGCGCTGATGCGGCGCGCCGCAACTGCGCCGACTTCGCCAAGGGCCCGCTGAAGGCAACCGCGTTCGCGCACCACGCGTACACGAAGAAGCGCGCTCCGAGCTCGCCGGTCGGCCATCCGGAGGAGCTGACGATGGCGAACCTCGGGACCTGGGGGCCGCTGCTCGACAGGCTCTCGGCGCAGTCGTCGCGCAAGATCCCGGCCGGGCTGCCGATCTTCATCACGGAGTTCGGCTATGAGAGCAACCCGCCCGATCCGCGCAACGGCATCCCGTTGCTCAAGCAGGCCGAGTACAACCAGCTCGGTGACTTCCTGGCCTACAACAACCCGCGCGTCAGGGCCAACACGCAGTTCCTGCTGCGCGATTCCGCGCCGCTGAAGAAGTACAAGCGCAACTCGCGCCAGTACTGGTTCACGTACCAGTCGGGCCTCTTTACGAACAAGGACAAGAACAAGCCGGCGGTGTTCGCCTACCTCGTGCCGTTCGTCGCCTACCGCAAGGGCCCGGCGATCGCGTTCTGGGGTCAGCTGCGCTTCCGGCCCAACACCTCCAAGGACGTCACCGTCATCCAGTGGCGGGCGAGCCCGTCGGCCGCCTGGCGGCAGCTCGGACCGGCGCGGCCGACCTCCGTGCTGGGCTTCTTCACCTCGACCGCTGCGCCGCCGGCTCCGAACGCCGAGTACCGCGCCGTGTGGGTCAACCCGGCCACCGGGAAGATCACCGCGTCGTCGCTGCCGGACAAGCCCTAATGTGACGTCGCCGGGAGGTCGCCGGTTCCGGCGACCGGACGGCGCAACCTCGCTCTCCGCATGGCCCGCTTCGTCATCAAGCTCGGATCGAGCATCGTCGCCGGGGACTCCGGGGAGCTGCGCGCCGACGTGCTCGAGCGCATCTGCTCGGACGCGGCCGCGCGGCATGCCGCCGGCGACGACGTCGTGCTCGTGACGAGCGGCGCGATCGCGCGCGGGATCCGCGTCATGGACCTGCCGGTCCGCCCCCGCGCCGTCGAGGATCTGCAGGCGGCGAGCGCCGTCGGCCAGGGCAAGCTGTACCGCGTCTACGACGAGCTCCTGCGCGAGCGCGGGATCACGAGCGCGCAGGTCCTGCTGACGTTCTTCGACATGAGCGCCCGCGCGCACTACCTCAACGCGCGCCAGACGCTGCGCAAGCTGCTCGAGTGGCGCGTCCTGCCGGTCATCAACGAGAACGACACGACGACGACCGACGAGATCTCCTTCGGCGACAACGACTTCCTGGCGGCGCAGGTGGCGATGCTCATCGGCGCCGACCTGCTCGTCCTGCTGACCGACGTCGAGGGGCTGTTCACCGCCAGCCCGCGGCTCGATCCTCAGGCGGCGCTGGTCCCCGAGGTCACCGACTTCGAGTCGCTCGCCGAGCTGAACATCGGCCACGCGACGTCGCCGCTGGGCTCGGGCGGGATGCGCTCGAAGGTCGTTGCCGCCGAGATGGCGACCGCCGGCGGCATTCGCACCGTCATCTGCAGCGGCCTGCGCGAGGGCGCGCTGGCGGCGGCGCTCGACGGCGAGGCCGAGGGCACGCTGTTCGCGGCGCGCGAGGACCGCTACTCGTCGTTCAAGCTCTGGCTGAAGTACGCCAAGCCGTCGCACGGCACGATCGTCGTCGACGCGGGAGCGGCGCGGGCCCTGCGCGAGGGAGGCACCTCGCTGCTGCCGGTCGGCATCACCGACGTGCGCGGCTCGTTCGACGCCGGCGACGCGGTGCAGGTCGCGCACGGCGCGATCGTCATCGGCAAGGGGATCTGCAACTACGCCGCCGGCGAGCTGCTCCAGGTCAAGGGGATGAAGTCCGCGGCCGTGCGCGAGGTCCTGCCGCGCGCCACCGACGAGGCCATCCACCGCGACTACTTCGTCTTGTCCTGAGCCTTCGTCCGTGCCCGTGCCGCCCACAGCGTGCGCCGGACGACCGCGCGCGTCCCAGCCGGCCCGACGGCGGTGATCCGCACGCGCACCGCGCCGCCCCGTGGCGGCGTCCAGCGCAGCGTGTGGGTGCCGTGGGCAAACTGCGCCTCGCGGCGTAGCTGGACGCCGTGGCGGCCCCAGACGACGACCCGCACGCGCGAGAGCTTCGACAGCGAGAAGCGGATCCTGGCGGGCCGGCCGCGGCGGATGGGAGGCGTGGCGCGCAGGCGGACGCGCGGCGGCTGGCGCTCGTAGCGCTTGAAACGTCGCTGGGTGACGCAGTACTGCGGGCGGCCGGTGCGGCGGCACAGCACGCCGAGGAACGTGCCGACGAGGCGGTGATAGCCGAGCGTCGACTCCTCCCCGCGGTTGCTGTACAGCGACCAGGCGCCGGTGTCGAACGCGCGCACGGAGCGCCGCGTGGCGGGCTCCGCGCGCTGGTACAGGCGCGTCGCGCGCGCGCTCCCCGTCAGCAGGGCCGCCTCACGCAGACCGATGAGCGCCTGCAGCTCGCCGTTGAGGATGCGCAGGCGCGGGTCGAAGGAGTACATGACGTAGTGCGATCCGGCGCCGCTGCGCAGGCCCACGCCGACCGGCGGGCGCGCCTCGAGCGCCCCCAGCGCGCCGAGCGCGGCCTGCTCGTAGCGCGGCTCGTCCAGCGCGCGAGCGGCGCGTGACAGGGCCTGCGCGGCCGTGGCCTGGGTCATCGCGCTGATCCACGGGACGCGACCGCCGGCGAAGGAGAAGTAGTACTCCCACGCGCGAAAGTCGCCGCGGTCGGCGGCGAGCGAGAGCATGCGCTCGAGCAGCCGGCGCAGCGCGTGCGGGCGGCAGCGATAGCGCGTGTGCGCCGCCAGGCACAGGCTCGCCATCGCGCTGGCGCGCCCGAAGCCGGCGAGCGGCTGGAGCGCCAGCCCCCGACCCGGGTAGTACTCGAACACCACGGGATCGCGGCCGAACGTGACGCGCCGGCCGGCGCGCGGCAGGGCGCGCTGCGTCCAGAAGTCGCGGTTTCGTCGCAGGGTCAGGAAGATCGGCTCGATCCTGCTGGCGGTGAGGGTGTGGCTGCGGGCGAGCCGCTGCGCGGTGGCGATGACGGCGCCGAGCTCGGCGCGCCGGGTGCCGCGCAGCCGGCTGTGCGCGCGCTGGGCCGTCCACAGCGTGCGGCGCAGGCGCCGGTGCTCGCTGGTGCTGATGAGGTGCAGCAGGGCGAGACGCCGCAGGGCCGCCCGGATCGTGCCCGATCGACGCAGCCGGCTGAGCTGCGCCGCTCGCTCGGCCTCCCGGTCGCGCCGTGGCTGCGCCGCGTCATCGCGATCGGGCGCGTCGGTGGCCACCGGCAGGCCGCCCGG
The DNA here is from genome assembly GCA_050696955.1 of Solirubrobacteraceae bacterium. Lineage (GTDB taxonomy): Bacteria > Actinomycetota > Thermoleophilia > Solirubrobacterales > Solirubrobacteraceae > CADCVQ01. The sequence goes on from JBOGYT010000015.1 coordinate 8,976, forward strand.
CGCAACGGGTCGCGGCGCCGGCTCGCTGCCACCGGTGCGGGCGATCGCCGTGATCGACAGCGCCAGCAGCGACACGGCGAGCGCGGCGATGAAGCGCAGGCGCAGGCGCACAGGTCACAGATCGGTGCGCTCCGGCCGTAGCTTGATCTCGCGGGTGGTTTCCTGTGACGTACGCTTCCCCGATGGCCACCGTGACGCGCGCCGTGAGCGATGTCTGCCTGCTGGCGCGCGACGCCGCGCGAACGCTTGCGGCCCTCGACACCGATACGAAGAACGCCGCACTGCATGCGATCGCCGGCGCGCTCATCGAGCGCTGCGACGAGATCATCGAGGCCAACGAGCGCGACATGGAGGCCGGGCGCGCGGCCGGCCTGCATGCCGCGCTGCTCGATCGGCTCGCGCTCGATGCCGGGCGGATCGCGCAGATCGCCGCCGGCACGCGGGCGATCGCCGCCCTGCCCGATCCGGTCGGGGAGGTCATCGAGGGCAAGCGCCTGCCCAACGGCCTCGACGTGCGCAAGCTGCGCGTGCCGTTCGGCGTCGTCGCCGTCGTCTACGAGGCGCGCCCGAACGTGACGATCGACGCCGCGTCGCTGTGCCTGAAGTCCGGCAACGCCGTCGTGCTGCGCGGCTCGTCGTCGGCGACGCACTCGAACGCCGTGCTGGCGTCGGTCGCGGCGGACGCCGCCGAGGCCGCCGGGCTGCGCGCGGGCTCGCTGTCGCTGGTGGCGGGCGGCGGACGCGAGGAGCTGGCCGAGCTGGCGACCCAGGAGGGCGTGGTCGACC
>JBOGYT010000016.1:0-2978 GCA_050696955.1 Solirubrobacteraceae bacterium
GCGGCGAGCGCCGCCACGGCGCCGGTCGACGCCGGCTCGGAGAGGTCGGCCGGCTCGAGCACGAGGCGCTCGTGCGCGCGGACGCGGTCGCGCTCGGCGTCGTCGAAGACCGGGACGACGACGCGCCAGCCGGCGTCGAGGAACGCGTGCGTGACGGCGGCGCCGAGGCCGCCGGTCCCGCCGGTGATGAGCGCGCTGCCGGCCATCGCGGCGACACGCTACCTCTTCGGGGCGCAGCGGTCCGTCCGCGACGCTTGCCACCGTGTCGCCATGTTCGTGCGAGAGCTGCAGGACGGCGCCCTGGTCGAGTGCGTGCTGCTCGTCCGCGACGCCGAGCTGCGCGCCAAGCGCGACGGCGGCCGGTTCCTGCGGCTCACGCTCGGCGACCGCACGGGCAGCCTGCCGGCGAACGTGTGGGACGACGTCGCCGCCGCCGCCGAGGTCGCGACCGTCGGCGCGCCCGTCCACGTGAGCGGCCGCCTGCAGGTCAGCGCGCGCTACGGCAGCGAGCTGAAGCTGCGCGCGATCTGCCTGCCCGAGCCGGGCTCGTTCGACCTCGCCGACCTCGTCGACGGCCCGCTGCGCTCCGCCGCCCAGATGGAGGCCGACCTGCGCGAGCTGCTCGCGACCGTCCAGGACCGCGACCTGCGCCGCCTGCTCGACGCGGTCTTCGGCCTCGACTCGCCGCTGTGGGCGCGCTACCGCGCCGCGCCGGCGGCCAAGCGCTTCCACCAGGCCTACCGCCACGGCCTGCTCGAGCACTCGCTGTCGGTCGCCCAGGCGGTGAGCGCGATCAGCGCGACGTTCAGCGGGATCGACCGTGACGTGGCGGTCGCCGGCGCGCTCCTGCACGACATCGGCAAGCTCGACGCGTACGCCTTCGCCGGGAGCGCGATCGAGATGACCGACGCCGGCAAGCTGCAGGGCGAGATCCCGCTCGGCTACTACCGGATCCGCCGGCTGATCGACGGCCTCGACGGCTTCGATCCGCGCACGGCGGAGGCCGTGCTGCACATCATCCTCAGCCACCACGGCTCGCTCGAGCACGGCAGCCCGGTGGTCCCGTGCACGCGCGAGGCGACGCTCGTGCACTTCTGCGACAACCTCGGCGGGCGCCTGGGCTCCTTCGACCGGCTGGAGAAGGAACTGCCCAGCGGCGAGCGCTGGTCGCGCTTCGACCGCGCGCTCGGCGGCGGCGCCTACTTCGGCGCCGCGGCGGCGGCTCTAGCCCAGCGCGCGGCGTAGCACGCGGTGACGGGCCTCGCCCAGCGGCGCGAGGTCTTCGCAAGTCGCGCCAATCGGCGCCGAAGTCGTCCTCCTGTTGTGTTGACGACTATGCTTTCGCAGTGTCGTTCGCGCAGGTCAGCCGGGTGCCACCGAAAGCAAACCCGAGCTCCGCGACCTATCACGCGGTCGCTCGACCGCCGAGGGCGTATCAGCACGGGCACGTCGGTTCGCGGGAACACGAGGCCGATCGCGTCGCTGAGCTTGTCATGGAAATGGCGGTCCACACTCGCGGCGCGTCGCCGACGGTGTCGGAGCGCTTGGTCGATGAGGGAGCCAATGGACGTAGGCCCGCGACGCCGCTGAACGGCGCCTCTGGCCTCGCACAGGAGGTGCTCCGATCGCCCGGCGAGCCGCTCGGTGCGGGCACACGAGCGTACTTCGAATCGCGCTTTGGTCACGACTTCAGTCGCGTGCGTGTGCATGCGGACGGCGCCGACGCAGAGTCTGCTCGCACGATCGGTGCTCGTGCATTCACCGTGGGAACGGATGTGGTATTCGGCTCGGACAGGCACGCGCGAAGCTCGCAGGAGCGGCACCGGCTGCTGGCACACGAGCTGGCTCACGTCGTGCAACAAAGCCGCGACGGCACGCCTCGGATAGATCGCGAGGTCAGCCTCGACCCCCGTGGGGCAGTTGTGACCCAAGCTCATGCGGACGCTATGACGGACGACGAGCTTGCGGCGCAGATACATCTCATCAGGACGTTCTTGACAGATCATCCCGACGACGAGGAGGTCACGGCCAATCTAGCCCTGCTGGAGCAAACCGTCCGTGCCCGTCAAGCGACGGCGCAGCAGTCGGCGGCGGCATCGCTCCCCCTGCCGAGTCCGAGTCCAGGTCTCAAGAAGGCTGGTACCGAGCCAGCCCGGCCCGGTACCCTCGGCAAGCCGAAGACTGAAGTCGCCGCGCATCACAGGGCCTTCCAGATCGAGCTGGCCGGCGCTGATCCAGCGGCCGCGCATCGCGCGTGGGGGACGCTCACGGCGGCGGAGCGCGATGAGGTCGTTGCTCGACTGGCCAAGAGCTTCGGAACGGGTTTCGCGGTCGAGTTTCGCCGCTTCATTGGTCATGCCGATCTTCTCGTCGACCAGGATTCAATCCGCAACATCGCGCCTTCGCAGATATCGGCGCAAGGATTTACGTTCGGCAGGTGGGAGGGCGACCAGCAGATGTGGTACCGCCCGTCGGGTAGGACGTTCATTCTGAAGGTGTTCTTCCGTAAGCCCGAAGGCGAGCCCGAGACGCCAGTCCATACGACGCCACAAGACGCGGGAGAGGAGCCGGAGTCCGCTCCGAGTCCTCCGGTGAACGAGCCCTCCGCGGACGACATCGAGGATGAGCGCGATGCTTGTGAACTGCAGCGTGCCGATCTCAAGGCATCTGTCGGGACCCCGGAGTACAAGGACAAATACGAGCGCTACGCGAACGCCATAATCGCGTTCACCAATCATGTGGGGGATGCAAAGAAGCGGCTGCGTCTGCTGATTGCCGAAACCGAGGACGAGGAACAGAAGGCGCAGATGCAAGCCGAGCTCGCAACCATGCTTGAACACGGAAAATGGATCGAGACTGAGGCCAACGTCGGGGACGTCGTCGGTCTACCGGGTCCTCCATAGCTCGCACCGAGCTGGAGTCGAGCACGTAGGGAGGTTTCGCCCGACCCGGCGAGCGCGCGGCGCGCGGGCGCGTTG
>JBOGYT010000017.1:0-2742 GCA_050696955.1 Solirubrobacteraceae bacterium
GCCGCCGCCTGTACGACGCTCTGTCGCGACGGCATGGTGGTCGACACACGCGACGCGACGGCGCGCCGGATCGCTGCGGCGACCGTCGAGCTCGTGCTCTCCGAGCTGCCGCAGGCGCCCGCCGCGCACACCGAGCTGGCGGCCGTCGCGCGCGCGCTCGGCGTCGACGGCGACGACCTGCGCTGGCCGGGCGAGCAGCATGCGCGCCGGCACGACGAGCGCCACCCGTACCTCGCGCTGCAGCACGAGCTGTGCATCTCGTGCGGGCGCTGCGTGCGCGCCTGCGACGAGATCCAGGGCGCGTTCGCGCTGACCGCCACCGGCCGCGGCTTCGGCGCGAACATCACCGCCGGCCTGGATGCCGGCTTTCGCGACTCGACGTGCGTGTCGTGCGGCGCCTGCGCCGACACGTGCCCGACGGACGCGATCACCGAGATCTCACTGCTGGCCTTGAACGAGAGCTGACCCGCATGCGCTTCGATCGAGACGTCACCACGACCTGCGGCTACTGCGGCGTCGGCTGCCGCCTGCAGGCGCACGCTCTCGACGGGCGCGTCGTCTCGATCGGCCCCGCCCTCGACGGCCCCGCCAACCACGGCCACACGTGCCTGAAAGGCCGCTTCGCGCACCAGTTCTCGCGCAAGCGCGAGCGGCTCGACACGCCGCTCATCCGCACCGGCGAGGGCGGCTTGCGCGCGGCGAGCTGGGACGAGGCGATCGCGCTCATCGTCTCCGAGCTTGAGCGCATCCGCGACGGCGCCGGACCCGACGCGATCGCCGGCCTCGCCTCGTCGCGCGCATGCAACGAGGACTGCTACGTCATGCAGCGCCTCATGCGCGCCGCGATCGGCACGCACAACATCGACAACTGCTCGCGCGTGTGCCACTCCCCGACCTCGTGGGCCATGCGCCAGTCGCTCGGCCTGTCGGGCGCGACCGGCAGCTTCGACGACATCGAGGCCGCCGACGCGGCGATCATCATCGGCGCCAACCCGACCGAGGGCCATCCCGTCGTCGGTGCGCGGATCAAGCAGGCGGTGCTCAACGGCCTCGAGCTCGTGACGATCGACCCGCGCCGCATCGAGCTGTCGGACTACGGGGCGCTGCACCTCAGCCCGCCGCCGGGGACGAACGCGGCGGTCATGCTCGGGCTCGCCCACGTCGTCCTGCGCGATGGCCTGCACGACCACGACTTCCTCGAGCGCCGCACCGAGGGCTGGCCGCAGCTGGAAGACCTGCTGGCCGACTATTCCCCCGCCGACGTGCGCCGGATCACCGGCATCCCGACCGCGGACCTCGAGCGCGCCGCGCACATCTACGCCGAGGCGCAGAACGCCTGCATCCTATGGGGCCTCGGCGTCACCGAGCACCGCTACGGCTCGGAGGTCGTGCGGCTCATCTGCAACCTCGCGCTCATGTGCGGCAAGCTCGGCCGTCCCGGCTCGGCGCTGCTGCCGCTGCGCGGCCAGAACAACGTCCAGGGCTCCTCGGACATGGGCGCGCTACCGGACACCTACACCGGCTACCAGTCGGTCGCCGACGACGAGGTGGCGCGCCGCTTCGAGGCCAAATGGGACGTTCAGATGAAGCGCGAGCGCGGCCTGAAGATCCCCGAGATGTTCGACGCGGCGCTCGCCGGCGACCTGAAGGCGATGTACATCTTCGGCGAGGACGTCGCGCAGACCGACCCGAACACGACCCACGTCATCGCCGCGCTCGAGGCGCTCGAGTTCCTCGTCGTGCAGGACATCTTCGAGAACGAGACGACGAAGTACGCCGACGTGATCCTGCCCGCGTCGTCGTTCCTCGAGAAGCACGGGACGTTCACCAACGCCGAGCGGCGCATCCAGCTCGTCAACGCCGCGATCGATCCGCCCGGCCACGCGCGCACGGACTTCGACATCCTCACGACGGTCTCCGCCGCGCTCGGGCACGACATGGGCTTCGCGACGCCCGCCGACGTCATGGACGAGGTCGCCGAGCTGACGCCCGACTGGGCCGGCGTCTCGCACGAGCGCATCGGCCGCGGCGGCCTGCAGTGGCCGGTCGCCGCGGACGGCACCGACTCCCCGATCCTCTACGAGGAGCGCTTCGCGCTGCCCGGCGGGCGCGCGCGGCTGGCCGCGCTGCCCTACAAGCCGCCGGGCAGCGAGGCCAGCGACGACTTCCCGATCATCCTCGTCACCGGCCGGCGCCTCGAGCACTACAACGCGGGCACGATGACCCGCCGGACGGCGAACATCGATCTCGTGTCGAGCGACTGGCTCGAGATCCACCCCGACGACGCCGAACGGCTGTGGGTCGAGGACGGCGATCTCGTCTCCGTGCGCAGCGCCTACGGCCGCATCGAGCTCGAGGCGCGCCTGACCGATCGCATCGAGCCCGGCCACGTCTTCACCGCGTTCCACTTCCCCGAGATCCGCACGAACCTGCTCGTCGGCTCGTCATCGGACGTCAACACATCCTGCCCGGAGTACAAGGTCGTCGCGGTCGACGTGCGGCCGGTCGCGGAAAAATCCAGCCGGACGCCGGCGATCGCGGGCGCGCGGCGGTGACTGATCCCGGCGGGGGCAGCGGCGACGTCGTCGCCGGCCGCATGACGACCGTCGTCCGGCGCGACGGGGAGCGCGACGAGGTCGCCGTCGAGGAGCCGCTGGAGATCCGCGTCGACGGCGCGCCGCTGACGGTCACGATGCGCACGCCCGGCCGCGACGAGGAGCTCGCGCTCGGCTTCCTCTACGG
>JBOGYT010000018.1:0-3503 GCA_050696955.1 Solirubrobacteraceae bacterium
GGGCGCGCCGTGGATCCTCGACGCGCTCGGGTTCGACGCGCGGATGCGCGCCGCGCGCGCGGTCGTCGTCGGCGAGACGCGTCTGGACGCGGGCACGCTGCGCGGTCGCGTCGCCGGGGAGATCGCCACTCGCGCTCGTCAGGCCGGCGTGCCGTGCCACGCGGTCGTCGGCCGCAGCGAGCTCGACCGCTTCGACGCGCGTATCCTCGATCTGCAGGCAATACTGGAGGCCGGCTCGCTCGAGGAGATCGAGGCCGCCGGCGAGGCGCTCGCCGCGTATCTGTGACGCGGATGCATGAGGCGCGCCAGACGTGCAACCTCGCTCACCCGCCACCGCGCCGCGCGAACCGGACCCTTCTCCGCTTGCCGATGCTGTTTGCGTCCCGCCAGGCGAGCGGTGCCGCAGAAGTCCGCGCACATCGGCAGTATTCGGACGTGCCTCGGATTCCGCTTCTCGCCGCGCTCGTCGCCGGCGCCGCTCTCCTCATGCCGGCCGCGAGTGCGCACGCGGCGCTCGAGACGCTCATCCAGGACGACGCGTCGCTCCTGCACCGGCCGACCGAGCAGGTCCGCGCATCGCTGCAGAAGATGCGCTCGCTGGGCCTCGACCGCGTGCGCCTGACCGCGAACTGGTCGGTGCTGACGCGGTCGCCCGACAGCGATCAGCGCCCGGCCGGCTTCGACGCGCGCGATCCGCGCGCCTATTCCCAGGCCGTCTGGCAGGCGCTCGACGAGGCCGTGCGCCTGGCCAAGGAGGAGGGCCTGAAGGTCGTGATCGACATCGGCTTCTGGGCTCCGCGTTGGGCGACGACCGACCCGCCGGGACCCCGCGCGCGCACGAACATCGACGCCGCCGCGTTCGCCGACTTCGCCGTCGCCGTCGCGCGCCGCTACAGCGGCGAGTTCGCGCCGCTGCCGATCGCGCTCCCGCCACCGCCGCCCTCGCAGGACCAGACGCTGCTCGATCTGCTCCTCGGCGGTCGCCCGTCCGGTGGCAGGCCGCCGCTCGTCACATCGCCAGCGCCGCTGCCGGCGGTCGATCAGTTCGTGCTGTGGAACGAGCCCAACCACCCGAGCCTGCTGCTCCCGCAGTGGAAGGGCCGTGGCAAGAAGACCAGGCCGGCGAGCCCCGCGATCTACGCGCGCATGGCCCGCGCCGCGTACACCGCGGCCAAGGCGGTGCGGCCCGACGCCTCGTTCCTGCTCGGCAACACCTCGAGCGACGGCGGCACGGCGCCGAAGGGCGCGGTGGCGCCGCTGCTGTTCCTGCGCGAGCTCGCGTGCGTCAACGCCAAGCTGCGCCCGCTGAAGACGAAGGCGTGCAAGAGCTTCAAACGGCTGCCGGGCGACGGCTGGGCACATCACCCCTATCCGCGCCAGCTGCGGCCGGACAACTCGGCGGACGCCCACAAGCCCGACAACGTGCGCATCGGATCGCTGAACCGGCTCTCGAAGCTCTTGCGCAAGCTCGCGGCTCGCGGGCGGATCTCCAACGGGCTGCGGCGCATCCACATCACCGAGTTCGGCTACGAGACGGCGCGGATCGCCGGTCGACCGGTGCTCTCGCAGGCGACGCAGGCGCGCTGGATCACGTGGGCGGAGTACCTGAGCTCGCGCGTCCGCGGCGTGGTGAGCTACGCGCAGTTCCTCCTGCGTGACCTGCCGCCGGGTTCCGTGCGCGTGAGCGACTCCGAGGCACGCGGCTTCGGGCAGTACTACAGCGGCCTCGAGACCGTCGAGGGCAAGGACAAGCTCGCCGCGACGTCGTTCACCGCCGGGCTGTTCGCGCTGCGTTCCTCCAAGCGGCGCGTGCTGCTGTGGGGGCGCCTGCGGCTCGGCCCCGGCATGAAGGCGATCAGCATCGAGCGTAAGCGTGGAAGCGGGGCATGGCGCACCCTGCGCCTCCTGCACGTCGACGGGCAGGAGGCGTTCTCGCTGAAGACGCGGCTCGTCGGCCGCACGCTGTACCGCCTGCGCTGGCCGCGCGCCGATGGCAGCACCGGCGCCGGCCTGCCGATCAGGCCGGTCAGGCCGTTCAAGGCGCCCAGGAAGTGACGTCGGACGCGGCGCATGATCCGGCGCGCCGCGTGCATCGGAACCGTGCTCGCGGCCGCGCTGCTCGGCGCGAGCCCGGGCGCCCAGGCGCCGGCGGCTGAAGCGCCCGCCGCGGTCGCCGAGCCGTGGAAGCCGGGCCTGCGTGTGGCGGCGCGTTTTGCCCGCGGGCGGGTCGGGCGGATCGCCGTCGCCGTCCGCACGCCGACGCGTGCGTGGGAATGGCGCGCGGAGCGGCAGTTTCCCTCAGCCAGCGTGCTCAAGGCGATGCTGCTCGTCGCCTACCTGAACAAGGGCAGTGTCCGCGACCGCCCGCTCGGACCCGGCGAGCGGGCGCTGCTCGCGCCGATGATCCGCCGCTCGGCGAACCGCCCCGCCAACCGGCTGATCGGGATCGTCGGAGCCCGCGGGCTGACCGGGCTCGCCCGCCGTGCCGGCATGCGCCGCTTCGTGCCGGTCATGGGCATCTGGGGCACGAGCCGCATCACCGCCTCAGACCAGGCGCGCTTCTTTCAGCGGATCGACCGCTTCGTCCCGCGCCGCCACCGCGACTACGCGATGTCGCTGCTCAAGACGATCGTGCCGTCGCAGCGCTGGGGCATCGCCCAGGTCGGCCCGCCCGGCTGGCGGCTGTACTTCAAGGGCGGCTGGGGCTCTGGCAGCGGCGGCGTCGAGAACCAGGTCGCGCTGCTCAAGCTCGGCCACCAGCGCGTGTCCGTCGCGATCCTGACCGAGAACAACGGCAGCCACGCGTACGGCAAGTGGACGCTGCGCGGGATCGCGTGGCGGCTGATGCGGGGGTTGCCACTGGGGGTTGTGCCGTAGTTTCGTCGCCGCGCGGTCGACGAAACAGCATCGGTAACGGAAGACGGAGCGGGCGGCGAGTTTCCGCAAGGGGGGTTTGGGGATCCAGTAAGCCTCACGCGCACCAGATCCCCAAACCCCCTCCCCTCGCGCGGGCTGCGCCCTAACCCCCCGCCCGCGCGAACCGCTCCGCCAGCGCCTCGAAGCGCTCCACGAGCTCGGGCGGCTCGTGCACCTCGAACTCCACGCCCAGCATCCCGATCCGCATCGCCAGCCAGTCGAGCGAGTCGTCGCTCGTGCGGTACTCGCAGCGCTGCTCGTCGACCGGCTCGACCGTGCCCCAGATGTGGCGGTGGCGCGCGGTGAGCTCCTTCGCCGGCGCGTGCAGGGTCACGCGCGCCTGGTAGCGGTAGGGCGCGGCCGAGAGGTTCGCGCTGACGTACGCGGCGGGATCGCCGCCGGGCAGCTTGCGCGCGACGAACCGCCCGCCCGCCGGCGACGGGCGCAGGAGCCGGTCGACGCGGAACGTGCGCCACGCCTCGCGGTCGCAGTCCCACGCGACGAGGTACCAGCGGCGGCCGATCGTCACGAGGCTGTGCGGCTCGACGAGCCGCCGCGTCTCGGTCGCGTCGCGCGCACGGTAGGCG
>JBOGYT010000019.1:0-5830 GCA_050696955.1 Solirubrobacteraceae bacterium
ACGCCGGTCATCCCAGCGACAGCCGGCCGCGCCGCAGCACCCGCAGCTGCGCGAGGACGATGAGCAGCGTCAGCGCGAACGTCACGACCGTGATCGCCGCGGCGTAGCCGTAGCGGCCGTTCTCGAACGCGTTGCGGTAGACGAGCAGCGGCAGGAACGTCGTCGCGCGATCGGGCCCGCCGCCGGTGACCAGCAGCGCGGGAACGAACGCGAACTGCAGGCTGAGCGCCACGTCGCGGCAGGTCAGCAGCGAGAGCGTCGGCGCCATGAGCGGGAGCGTCACGCGGCGGAAGCCGTACAGCGGCGACGCGCCCTCCACACGCGCGAGCTCGTAGAGCTCCTCGGGCAGCTCGCGGCGCACCGCAAGCGCGATGACGAAGCCTTCGCCGATCGCGAAGGCCGACATGAGGATCACCAGGGCGAGCGCACCGCCGGCGCTCGTCAGGAGATCTGGCGACGGCAGGCCGGCGGCCCCGAGCAGGATCGGGATCGGCCCGTACAGCGGGTTGGCGAGAAACAGCCACACGAGCGCGATCGCGACGTCCGGCACGACCGTCGGGAGATAGACGGCGCTGCGATGGATGCCGACGAAGCGCGACTGGCGGTGCAGCAGGAGCGCGAGCGCGAGCGCGCCGCCCACTCGCAACGGGACGGCGAGCGCCAGGAACAGCAGCGTCACGACGAGCGCGTCGGCGAACGCGGGCTCCTCGAGGAGGTCGGAGAAGTTGCCCAGGCCCGTGAAGGACGGCGCGTCGATCAGGTCGTAGTCGGTGAAGGCGAGTGCGAGCGTGACCGCGCCGGGCGCCAGTGCCAGCGCGACGACCCCGACGACGTACGGCGCCACCATGAGCCGCGCCGCGGCGATCTCGCTCAGACGCCGGCGCCTCATCGCGCGCGGCCCGAGCCCGCATCGAAGAGCCGGACCGCCAGCGGGCTGACGGCGACGTGGACGGTGTCTCCCGGCGCGCCGGACGAGCCTGCGGCCGGGCGGACGACGAGCTGCCGCCCTCCGGCCCGCAGCTGCCACATCCGGTCGTGGCCGACGCCCTCGACGGTGTCGAGCGTCGCCCGGAAGCCGCTGCGCTCGCCCGCCGGGCAGCACGCGCCCTCGGAGCGAAAGCCGGCCACGACGTGCTCTCCGGCGAGCGCGCCGGCGTCCGACCCGGGAGGAAGCGGCAGCACGATCTCGCCCGGGCCGTGCAGCTCGCCGCCGGCGACCTCGGCCGGCACGAGGTTCATCGGCGGGCTGCCGACGAAGCGCGCGACGAAGCGGTCGGCCGGCCGGTCGTACACCGTCTCGGGCTCGCCGACCTGGCGCAGCTCGCCCGCGTCGAGCACCGCGACGCGCTGCCCGAGCGACAGCGCCTCGGACTGGTCGTGCGTCACGTAGACGACGGTCGCCCCCGTCTCGGCGTGCAGACGGCGGATCTGCGACCGCGCGCGCTCGCGCAGGGGGGCATCGAGATTGGACAGCGGCTCATCCATGAGCAGCACGCGCGGCCGGCTGGCGAGCGCGCGTGCAAGCGCCACGCGCTGGCGCTCGCCGCCCGACAGCTCCGACGGGCGCCGATCGAGCACCCCGGTCAGCTCGAGCGCCTCGGCTGCCTCGCGCACCGCGTGCTCGCGCTCGGGCGCCGGCGTGCGCCGCGCGGCCAGGCCGAAGCCCACGTTCTCGGCGACCGACAGGTGCGGAAGCAGCGCGAAGGACTGGAACACCATCGCGACGTCGCGCTCCCCCGGAGCGAGCGCCGTCACGTCGCGCCCGTCGATGAGCACCCGCCCCGAGTCCGCCCACTCGAGGCCGGCGATCAGCCGCAGCGCCGTTGACTTTCCCGATCCCGAAGGCCCGAGCACCGCCATGAGCTCCCCCGCGCGGACCGACAGGCTCAGGCCGGCGAGCGCCCGCACGGCGCCGTAGCGCTTGTCGAGTCCGTCAAGGACCAGCATCGCGCGCGCGCTCGAGCAGCGGCGCGGTCTCGCGGTCCAGCCGCTCGAGCGCCTCGTCCACCGTCAGCTCCGTGTAGTACGCCCGCTTGATCGCGAGATCCGCGGCGTCCTCGATCTCCGGCCACGTCGAGGCGACCGGCAGGCGACGGATCGTCGGGATCGCGTCGAGGAAAACCTGGCTGGAGCGGGGCCGGCGGCGCGGGTCGAGGAAGTCCTCCGACTCGGCGACGCGCTTCAGCGACGGCACGATCCGCCCGCTGCGCGCGAGCACCCGCTGGCCCTCGGGACCCGCGGCGAACTCCACGAAGCGCCACGCGGCGAACGCTCGATCGCTCTTCGCCAGGCAGTAGGCGTCGGAGTGCAGCACGCTCGCGGGCTCGCGCAGGCGCGGGAACGGCGCGACGTCCCAGTCGAACGTCTTGATCGTGCGCAAGCCCGGCACCTCGCGCCGCGACGAGAGGAACATCCCGAGCTCGCCGTCGAGGAAGCGCTCGTCCAGCGGCTTGGCCTCGACCTCCTGCTCGAACGGCGCCAGCCGGTCGCCGCCCTGCAGGTCGAGGAAGGCAAGGAGGCCCTCGCGGCCGCGCGGCGTGTCGATCGTGAAGCGACCGGGATCGTCGGGATCGTCGACCAGGTCGCCGCCCGCCGACCAGACGAACGGCGCCAGGCGCACGATCGACGGCTCGAGGCCGACGCCGTACTGGCGCACGGCGCTGCCGCGCACCGGCGGACCGGTCAGCTTGCGGGCCGCGTCGCGGAACTGCTCGTACGTCCAGCCCCGCGCGGGGTCGCGCAGCCCGGCGGCCCGAAACAGGTCGCGGTTGTAGTAGACGACGAGGCTCGAGAGGTTCTGCGGGATGCACTGCAGCGTTCCGCGATACGTGAACGCCTCGAGCGGCTGCGGATAGAAGGCCGCGCGGTCGAGCGTCTTCGAGCGCTGCAGGCGCGGACCGGCGGGGTCAAGCCCGCCGCGGGCCGCGAACGCGGCGAAGTTGCGGTAGTTGACGAGAAACACGTCGGGCGGCGAGCCGCCGGCGAACCCGATCGAGATCTTCTGCAGGTGCGCATCGCGATCGGCGACCTCGATGAGCTTCGCCTCGTCCCCGGTCGCGCGCTCGAACGCCGCGACGAGGCTGCGGTAGGCCTCGAGCTCCTCCGCGTCGCCGAAGACCTGCAGCGTCACCGCCCCGCCGCTGCCGGAGCCCGAGCTGCCGCATCCCGCACCCGCAAGGGCGGCGAGACCGAGCGCGGCGACGAGGATCAGCGCCCGAGCCATCCCGCCGCGCGAACCTCGGAGAGGAAGCGGTGCTGCACGGCGCCGAACGCCAGCGCCGCCGGCAGCGTCACGACCAGCGCACCCGCCAGCAGCACGGAGAAGTCCGTCGGGCCGAGGTCCTTGAGCTGGCGCAGCCCGAGCGGGGCGGTGAACAGCCTCGGGTCGTTGAGGTACAGCAGCGGATCGACGAAGTTGCTCCAGTGAAAGACGAACGCGAGCGCCGCGACGGCGAACGTCGTCGGGCGCACGAGCGGGCTCGCGACCCGGCGCCAGATCTGCAGCGGGCCGAGCCCCTCGATCCGGGCCGCGTCGACGAGATCACGCGGCAGGCGGCTGTAGCTCCAGTAGAACAGCAGGACGTAGAGGGGTGAGGTCGCCATCAGCGCCGGGGCCACGAGCGGCACGTACGTGTCGATGAGCTCGAGCTTGCTGAAGAGCACGAAGCGCGGCACCCAGACCGCCGACAGCGGCACGAGCAGCGCGACGAGCGTCGCCCCGATGACGAGGCGCCGCCCGCGGCGACCGAGGAGCGTGATCGCGAAGCCGGCCCACGAGGCGACGAGCACGGTGAGCGGCACGGCGATCAGCGCGACGAGGCCCGAGTTGAGCAGCTGCCGGCCGAGATCGACGAGCGCGAAGGCGCGCTCGAAGCCGCCCGTGCTCGGCGTCGGCGCGAGGACTTCGAGACCCGTGGGCGGGGGTGCTCCGGGCTCGCGCAGCGCCCCGAGGACGAGAAAGACGAGTGGGAAGAGGAAGACGGCGCTGACGATCGTTGCGGTGAGCTGGCGCCGTCGCATGAACTCCGCGCATGATGCACCGAAGCGCCGACGGGAGTCGCATTGAGGCCACGATCTGACCTAGTGACCTGGGTAGCCTGGTCGGATGGCGCTGTCGCAGTTCACGCCCGCCGTCAGGACCTGGTTTGCGTCCGCGTTCGACGCGCCCACCGAGGTGCAGGCCCAGGCGTGGCCGGCGATCGCGACCGGCGAGCACGCGCTCATCTCGGCCCCGACCGGATCGGGCAAGACGCTCGCCGCCTTCCTGTGGGCGCTGGACCGGCTGTCGCGTGAGCCCAGTGACCGCACGCGGTTGGTCTACGTCTCGCCGCTCAAGGCGCTCGCCTACGACATCGACCGCAACCTGCGCGCGCCGCTGCGCGGCATCGGGGCCGACCTCACGGTCGGGGTGCGCACGGGCGACACGCCGCAGCGCGACCGCGCGGCGATGCGCCGCCACCCGCCCGACATCCTCATCACGACGCCCGAGTCGCTGTACCTCATGCTCTCCAGCGGGGCGCGCGAGATGCTCACCGGCGTCGAGGCCGTCATCGTCGACGAGATCCACGCGGTCGCGGCGACCAAGCGCGGCTCGCACCTGGCGCTGACGCTCGAGCGCCTGGCCGCGTTGCAGGAGGGCCGCGAGCCCCAGCGCATCGGGCTCAGCGCGACGCAGAACCCGCTCGAGGAGGTCGGCCGCTTCATGGTCGGGCCGCGGCGCACGTGCACGATCGTCGACGCCGGGGTGCGCAAGCCGCTCGACCTCCAGATCCGCGTGCCGGTCGAGTCGATGGTCGAGCCCGATGCCGGGGCGGAGGCGCTCGACCAGCTCGACCCGCTCACCGGGACGAGCAACGAGGCCACGCGGCGCTCGATCTGGCCGGCGATCTACCCGGAGATCCTGCGGCTCGTCGAGGAGCACCGCTCGACGATCGTCTTCGTCAACGCCCGCCGCGGGGCGGAGCGGCTCGCGCTGCGGCTCAACGAGCTCGCGAACAAGGATCTCCCGGAGGGTCAACCCGCACGAGACATCGCCCGCGCGCACCACGGCTCGCTCGCTCGCGAGGAGCGCGGCGTCGTGGAGGAGATGCTCAAGGCCGGCGAGCTGCCGTGCCTCGTCGCGACGAGCTCGCTCGAGCTCGGCATCGACATGGGCGCGGTCGACCTCGTGCTCCAGGTCGAGTCGCCGAAGTCCGTCGCCCGCGGGCTGCAGCGCATCGGCCGCGCCGGGCACAACGTGGGCGATGTCTCCAAGGGCCGCATCTTCCCGAAGTTCCGCGCCGACCTGCTCGAGTGCGCCGTCGTCTGCAAGCTCATGCGCGAGGGGCGCGTCGAGCCGACGGTCGTCCCGCGCAACCCGCTCGACGTGCTCGCCCAGCACATCGTCTCGATGGCCGCCAGCCAGCCCGACGAGGAGCCGCTTGCGGTCGACGACGTCTACGCGCTCGTCACGCGCACGCACACCTACGCCGAGCTGTCGCGGCCGCTGCTCGAGAACGTGCTCGACATGCTCGACGGGCGCTACCCGTCGCAGGAGTTCGGCGAGCTACGCGCGCGCATCGTCTGGGACCGCGTCGCCGGCACGATCCGTGCCCGCAAGGGCGCGCGCCAGCTCGCGGTGACGAACGCCGGCACGATCCCGGACCGCGGCCTGTTCTCCGTCACGCTGCCCGACGGGCGGCGCGTCGGCGAGCTCGACGAGGAGATGGTCTACGAGGCGCGGGCGGGCCAGACGTTCCTGCTTGGCGCGAGCACGTGGCGGATCGAGGAGATCGGCCGCGACCGCGTCATCGTCACGCCCGCGCCGGGCGCGCCGGGCGCGGTGCCGTTC
>JBOGYT010000020.1:0-4579 GCA_050696955.1 Solirubrobacteraceae bacterium
GGGCTGGACCTCGACGGCATCCGCGCGCGCATGGCCCGCGAGCCGCGTTCGCGCGACGGCCAGTACGACGGCCCGCGGGCGACGCTGCGCGACGCCGCGTTGCGGGCGATGCGCCCGTACACCGTCCATCAGCGGCTCGTCGACGAGGAGATCGTGCGCGTGCTGCAGACGCTCGACGAGCGCATGCGCGGGCTCTCCTCCGGACAGCAGGCGCTCGCGGCGGAGCTCGCGCGGCTGCGGCGAGAGGTCGAGGGGGAGTAGCGCGCGGGCCGGCTCAGCCCTGGGCGTCGAGGTACTGCCGCGCGACGCGCTTGGGCGCCCGGTCCAGCCAGGCCTCGACGATCAGCTCCTCGAGGTCTTCGAGGCCGATCGCGTCCAGGCACACGAGGATGGCCGGGTAACCGTCGAAGTGCGGCGTGGTGAAGAAGACGTCGGGGTCGTCCGCCAGCAGCGCCTCCTTGGCGCCGAGGTGCTCGACCCGCGCGCCGAGGATCGTCCCCGTCGGCGCGTCCTCCCCGAGCGCTCGCAGGTCGGCCTGGCGCAGCGGGCGCTCCCAGACGAACAGCTTGTCGCGCACGCGCCACTGGGCGAGATCGCGCGCCGACCGCTCGCTCGCCTCCGGCAAGCCGAGCGCGATCCGGCGCACGTCGTCCCAGCTCGCCACGCTCATCCTCTTTCCAGGCGCTCGAGTCGCGCGGTCAGCACGCCAGGCCTCGTGCGAGCGAGCTGACGACACGGTCGAGCTGGTCGATCGCCTCCACCGGCTGATCCTACGAGCTCTGGCCGCCGTCAATCGGACGTTCCAGCGCGATGGCGCTGGCGTGGTCGTGCTTGACCACGTTCGTCAGCGCCTCGGCGACGACGAAGTAGATCGTCGTGGCCCGCGTCGGTCGCGGCACGGGTTCGCGGCTACTCGCGGCTGTTCATCATGTGGTTCGCCGTGGACTCGAGGTAGTTCCACAGCTGCTCGCACGCCGGTTCGGTCAGGCCTGCCTCGTCGACGGCCACCCGCATCGCGCCCAGCCACGCGTCGCGCTCGGCCGGGCCGATCTTGAACGGGTGGTGGCGCATCCGCAGCCGCGGGCGGCCGCGCTGCTCGGAGTACGTCGCCGGGCCGCCCCAGTACTGCATGAGAAACAGCGCCAGCCGCTCCTCGGCCGGACCGAGATCCTCCTCGCGGTACAGGGCGCGCAGGACGTCGTCGGTCGGGACCTGCGCATAGAACCGCGCGACGATCCTGCGGAACGTCGGCTCGCCGCCGACGGCCTCGTAGAAGCTGCGCGGATCGGTGGTCGGCGTCGATGACACGACGGCGATCGTAGTTCCCGGCGCAGCGGGCGCTGTGGCACCATCGGCCGATGGCAACGCCGCGACAGCTCACCTCGCTGGGCGTCAACGTCGTCGGCTACCTGCGCGGCGGGCTCGGCCTCGGGCAGGCCGCCCGGCTGTACGTCGACGCGCTCAACGCGGCCGGGGTGCCCGTGCGCACGACGACCGTCGACGTCCCGCTCAAGGAGGTCGTCGGCCCCGACGGCCGGCGGGCGCAGATCAAGACGACCGACTTCGCCGACATCGACGCCGAGGGCGAGCTGCCGTTCAACCTCATCTGCGTCAACGCGCCGGAGCTGCCGGGACTGCACAAGCAGCTCGGCGAGGACGCGTTCTCAGACCGCTACACGATCGGCGTCTGGGCGTGGGAGGTCGACGCCGTCCCGCGCAGCTGGGATCCCGCCTTCGCGCTCGTCGACGAGATCTGGGTCTACTCGCACTACGTGCAGGCGATCCTCAGCCGCGTCTCGCCGGTGCCCGTGGTGCGCGTCCCGCTGCCGATCGTCGCGCCCCGCCCGGGCGGCGACATCGCGGACCTGAACCTCCCCGACGGCTTCACGTTCCTGTTCCTGTTCGACTTCTACTCGACGCTCCAGCGCAAGAACCCGCTCGGGCTCGTCGAGGCGTTCACGCGCGCGTTTGCGCCCGGCGAGGGCCCGCAGCTCGTGCTCAAGAGCCACAACGGCGACTTCAAGCCGGACCGCCTGGCGGCGCTCCAGGAGGCGGCCGCAGGACGGCCCGACATCCACCTCGTCGACCGCTTCCTGAAGGCCCAGGACATGGCCGCGCTCATGCGGCGCGCCGACTGCTACGTCTCGCTGCACCGCGCCGAGGGATTCGGCCTGACGCTCGGCGAGACGATGGCGCTCGGCAAGCCGGTCATCGCCACCGGCTTCTCGGCGAACCTCGACTTCATGACGCCCGACAACTCCTACCTCGTGCGCTACGACGAGGTCGACGTCGGGCCGGAGGGCGAGAACTACCCCGCGACCGGCACGTGGGCCGAGCCCGATCTCGACCACGCCGCGCAACTCATGCGCGAGGTCTGGGAGCACCAGGACGAGGCGCAGGCACGCGGCGCGCGCGCGCAGCGCGAGCTTGGCGACGGGTTCTCGCTCGAGGCGGTCGGCGAGGTGGCGCGCCTGCGCCTGAAGCGCCTGGCCGCGTTCCGCCGCCACACCGCCGCCGCGAACGGCGCGCTCGGGGGCGACTGGCGGGCCGAGATCGAGGGGCTGCCCGCCGACACGTTCCTGCACCGCAGCGAGATGAAGCTCACGTTCGACCCGGTGCGCGACGCCGAGGTCGAGGGCGGCGCGAAGGGCCGGCTGCGCCGCGCGGCCCTCCAGGCGATGCGCCCGTACACCTACCACCAGGACGAGCTCAACTCGCTCATGACGAAGGCGCTGCGCGAGCTCTACGACCAGTTCGAGGATCTCGCGATCGACATGGAGCGGCTGCGCATCCAGTGGCGCAAGCTCACCGGAGCGGTCGGCGACGAGGACGTCTCGCTGCTGCTCGAGGGCCTGGCGGCGCGGCCGGGGGCGAACCATCCCGCGATCTCCGAGGTCGACGCGGACGGACGCCGCGTGCTGCGCTTCAGCGGCGCGTCGAGCAACGACGCGACGTACCGCAGCTTCGAGGACATCTTCCGCGGCCACGAGCAGCTCATCCAGGCGCGCCAGCGCCCCTACGCCGAGGCGTTCGCCGGCGCCGCCTGGGTCCTCGACCTCGGCTGCGGGCGCGGAGAGTTCCTCGACGCGCTCGCCGAGCTCGGCGTCGGTGCCCGCGGCGTCGACCTCGACGAGAGCATGGTGCGGCGCAGCAGCGAGAAGGGCCACGAGGTCGTGCTCGGCGACGCGGCGAGCCACCTACGCGACCTCGACGACGGCTCGGTGCCGGGCATCTTCGCCGCGCAGGTCGTCGAGCACCTCGACGCGAGCGCGCTCACGGAGCTGCTCGAGCTCGTCGAGTCGAAGCTCGCGCCGGGTGGCCTGGCCATCCTCGAGACGGTCAACCCGCACAACCCGAGCGCGCTGAAGGCGTTCTGGACCGACACGACGCACCACCATCCGCTGTTCCCCGAGGTGCTGCTGGCGCTCGTGCGGCTCGCCGGGTTCGAGAGCGGCGAGGTGCGCTTTCCGGAGTCCAGCGGCGACTTCGACGCCGACCTCTACGCCAACCGCGACTACGCGGTGTACGCGCGCAAGCGCGGCTGACGCCTGCTACCAGTCCACGATGAGCCGCGCGTCGGCGTTCAGGCGGAACGTCAGCCCGTGGTCGCGCGCGGTGACCGACTCGACGGGAGCGTCGCTGAGATCGAACCGCGCGTCGCCCACGCAGTAGTTGCCGAACAGGTCGAAGTGCTGCGCCGGCGGCTCGATGAGCGCTCCGACGGCCTCATCGCCCTGCTCCTCGGCCGGCGGCGGATGCCACGGCTCGAGCGTCCCGCTCGCGATGAGCAGCGGCGCGTCGTGCTGGATCTCCATCCACGCCGTCACCTCCTGCCCGAGGCGGTCGTTGAGGATCAGCAGCGCCTCCTCGAGCGTCATGGGCGGAACCTAAACCACTAAGGACATCCGGTGCACGCGCGGGACGCCCTAGAACGGCAACTCGTCCGCCATCTCGCGCAGCATCGGCGCGTCGCGGTCGCGATCGGAGATGAGCAGCGCCATGTCGCGCGGCCACTCGATCCCGACCGCCGGATCGTCGTAGTGAAAGCCGCGCTCGACGTCTGCGTGGTAGTACGTCGAGCACTTGTACGTCACGTCGGCGACGTCCGACAGGACGCAGAAGCCGTGCGCGAAGCCGACCGGGATGTAGAGCTGGCGGGCGCGCTCGTCGTCGAGCTCAAAGCCCTCCCAGTCGCCGAACGTCGCCGAGTCGCGGCGGATGTCGACGACGACGTCGAGGATCACGCCGCGGGCACAGCGCACGAGCTTCGCCTGACCCTCGCCGATCGAGACGTGCATCCCGCGCAGCACGCCGCGTACCGAGCGCGAGTGGTTGTCCTGCACGAACGTCTCGCCGACCCCGTGCTCGGCCCACACGTTCGCGCGGTAGCTCTCGAGGAAGAAGCCACGAGCGTCGCCGTGGCTGACGGGCTCGAGCAGGATCGGGCCGTCCAGCCGGGTCTCGATCACGCGCATCGGGCGCGCAATCTAATGCAGCGGCCTACTCGACGCGCGAGCGGCGCAGCCGGGACGCGAGCCGCGGGCGCGGGCGCAGCGCCCGCTCGAGCGCGGTCTCGATG
>JBOGYT010000021.1:0-3486 GCA_050696955.1 Solirubrobacteraceae bacterium
GCGCAGCCACGGCCAGTACGCGGGGGCGCCGCCGCCGTCCCACGCACGACCCCACAGCACGAGCGCCCCGCCGGCCACCGCCTCGGCCCCCGCCGCGTCGGCGAGCGCCGTCTTGCCCACCCCCGGATCGCCCGCGACCATGTACAGGCCGCCGTGGCCGGCGATCGCGCGCTCCAGGCCGTGACGCAGCTCGGCAAGCTCTCGGTCCCTACCCACGAGTGTTGGGCCGCGGGTCACGATTCGAGTCTACGGCCGCTCCTCGCGGCCCTCGCGATCAGCCCCCGGCGCCGAACACCTGGACGGGCCGGCGAACCCACACGAACGTCGACGAGGCGGTGGCGCGCCTGTAGGTCTTGCGCGTGTCGAACTGCAGCGTCCAGCGGCCACGCTGCGCGTCGAACGGAAACAGCTGCCTGCGCCTGGTGCGGCGGATGTGCCCGCACGGGCCGCGCGCCGTCCCGAGCCGGATCGTCCGGCGCAGCGTTCCGTTCGGTCGCACGTAGTGCAGGTAGACGCGCGACCTGGGCTTGACGAGGTTGAAGCCGCGGACCCGGAAGCGCACGCGCAGCGTCGCGAGGTTGCCCGACCCGGGCGTGAAGTCGGCGAGCACCTTCGTCGCGTGGTAGCGAGCGATCGCCGAGTTCCCGCCGTCGGTCGCGACGAGCTTGTAGACCCGCTGGGTCCGGCCCGCAGCCAGCTTCGGCGTCGAGAACCTGGCGGTGAACCTGCCCTGCGTGTTCGCGAACGCGGTGCCGAGATTCTTGCCGTCGCGTGAGACCGTGACGACGCTGTTCGGGGCAAAGCCGCTGCCGGCCGCCACGACGTCGCCGCGCTCCTGGTAGCAGTCGCTGAGCGTCTGCAGCGAGGCGGCCGCCGCCGGCGATGCGACCGTCAGCGCAGCGCCGAGCGCAAGCACAAGAAAACTGAACGGGCGCATCGATTTCGACGGTACCTGATCGGCAGGCGGGCCTAGCCATCTCTCGGATGGGCTGAAGATGGGATACAACGGTCCCTGGAAGCCACGCCCGGACCCTGGAGGCGCCATGCCGACGTACCTCATGCTCTCGACGCTGACGCCCGACGGCGTCAGCACGATCAAGCACAACCCGCAGCGCATCAAGGAGGTCAACGACGAGGTCGAGATCCTCGGTGCGCGTGTCTCGTCGCAGTGGGCGCTGCTGGGCCGCTTCGACTTCCTGACCGTCGTCGAGGCGCCCGACGAGGCGACGATGACGCGCGTCTCGCTCGAGCTCGGCTCCCGCGGCAGCGCGCATTACGAGACGCTCCCGGCGATCCCGATCGACGAGTTCATCGAGCACCTCGAGCGCTCTTGAAGGTCCTCGTCGTCGGCGCGGGCGGTCGTGAGCACGCGCTCGTGCGGGCGCTCGCACGCTCGCCGCGCGCACCCGAGCTGCTGTGCGCGCCGGGCAACGCCGGGATCGCCGCCGACGCGCACGTTCTCGCCATCGCGGTCGACGATGTCGCCGGGCTCGCCGATGCCGCCCAGGAGCACGGCTGCGATCTCGTCGTCGTCGGTCCCGAGGCGCCGCTCGTCGCGGGGCTCGTCGACGAGCTTCATGCGCGCGGGATCGCCGCCTTCGGGCCGACCGCGGATGCCGCGCGGCTCGAGGGCTCCAAGGCGTTCGCCAAGGAGGTCATGGAGGCCGCCGGCGTGCCAACGGCGCGCTGGACCGCGGTCGACGACGTCGAGGCGGGCATGGCCGCGATCGAGCGCTACCCGGTCGTCCTGAAGTTCGACGGCCTCGCGGCCGGCAAGGGCGTCGTCATCGCCGAGGGGCCCGAGCAGGCGCGGGCGACGCTCGAGGACTTCCTCGTCGCGCGGCGCTTCGGCCCGGGGGCGGTCGTCGTCGAGGAGCACCTCGAGGGCGAGGAGCTGTCGCTGCTGGCGCTCTGCGACGGCGAGCGGGCGATCCCGATGGCCCCCGCGCGCGACTACAAGCGGATCTACGACGGCGACGCGGGGCCCAACACGGGCGGCATGGGCGCCTACTCCCCCGTCGGCGACATCGACGCGCAGCGCGTGCGGGAGATCGCGGCGCTCGTGCATCAGCCGGTCGTGGACCTCTTGCGCGAGCGTGGCACGCCGTTCTCGGGGGTCTTGTACGCGGGGATCATGCTTACTGGAGACGGGCCCAGGGTCCTTGAATACAACGTGCGCTTCGGTGACCCCGAAACGCAGGCGGTGCTGCCGCGGTTGCGCTCGGACCTGCTCGACGTGCTCGAGTCCGCGGCGCGCCCCGGCGGGCTGGCGGACGTGTCGCTGGACTGGGCCGACGAGTACGCCGTGACGGTCGTGCTGGCGAGCGCCGGCTACCCCGCCTCGTCGTCGTCGGGGGACGTCATCGGCGGCCTCGACGACGTGCCCGGGGACATCGAGGTCACGCATGCCGGCACGGCCGCGCGCGAGGGCGAGATCGTGACCGCCGGCGGCCGCGTGCTCAACGTCACCGCGCTCGGCGCGACCCCGCGGTCCGCCCGCGACGCCGCCTATGCTGCTGTGCAGCGAATTGACTTCGCCGGGCGCCAGCTGCGCGCCGACATCGCCCAAGGCGCCGTGGAGAGGGTCAGCGGATGAGCGAGGAAGTCGTCGAGCCGGTCCCGACCGCCCGGACGGCGGTCGAGATGGAGGACATCGAGGTCGACGCGCCGCTCGTCGGGATCATCATGGGATCCAAGAGCGACATGGACGTCATGGACGGCGCGGCGAGCGTCCTGCGCGAGGCCGGCGTGCCCCACGAGGTGCGCGTCATGTCCGCCCACCGCCAGCCGGACCTCGTCGCGGAGTACTGCGCCAGCGCGCGGATGCGCGGGCTGAAGGTCATCATCGCCGGAGCCGGGCTGTCGGCGGCGCTGCCCGGCGTCGCGGCCGCGCACTCGGACCTGCCGGTCATCGGCGTGCCGCTGTCGAGCCGGCTCTCGGCGATGGGCGGGCTGGACGCGATCCTGTCGGTCGTGCAGATGCCGCCCGGCGTGCCCGTCGCGGGCGTCGGGCTCGACAACGCCAAGAACGCCGGGCACCTGGCGCTGCGCATCCTGATGGCGTGATCGCGCGCTACACACGCCCCGAGCTGGGCGCCCTGTGGACCGACGAGGCCCGGATGGAGGCATGGCGGCGCGTCGAGGTCGCGGCGTGCGAGGCGATGGACGGGCCGACCGCGGCGGAGCTCGACGCCATCCGCTCCGCGACGTTCACCGTGCAGGCCGTCCAGGAGCGCGAGCGGGTCACCGACCACGACGTGGCCGCGTTCGTCGACGTCCTCAGCGCGTCGGCCGGCGACGCCGGGCGCTGGATCCACTTCGGCCTGACGTCGAGCGACGTGCTCGACACGGCACTCGCGCTGCAGCTGCGCGCCGCGGGCGAGATCGTGCTCGCGGGGGCGCGCGAGCTCGTGGCGGCGCTCGTCGACGGCGCGCGCGAGCACGCCGAGACGGTGTGCGTCGGGCGCACCCACGGCGTGCACGCCG
>JBOGYT010000022.1:0-8900 GCA_050696955.1 Solirubrobacteraceae bacterium
GGGCCGCGGCGCGGTGGGCGCGGCCGGCGGGGGCGCGGGTGCGCGCGAGCCGGGTTCTTCGTGCCGCCGTCCTCGTCGACCGGCGGCGTCTCGCTCTCCGGCGTCGCGTGCACTGCCCACCAGACGATGTAGAGCAGCAGCGCGATCGGGAGCTTCAGGACGAGCATCAGGAAGATGAAGGTCGCGCTCATCGGGCCGGACGATACCCCTCTGGCTGGCCGCTCGCACCCTTTCTGCGCGCCAGAAGGTGATCCGGCGCCGGAATGAACCCGCAACAGCGCTGACACCTCCCGACCACTGGAGAACCTCCCGTGTCCCATATGCCCAACCTCGACGTCCTCGACGCCGACGGCGCGATCCGCGACGCCGCGGAGGCCGCCGGCCTGGACCGCGGCGACTTCATCAAGAAGGGCGTGCTCGCCGGTGGCGGGCTGCTCGCCACAAGCGCGCTGTTCGCGCCGATCCTGTCCTCCGCCGAGGCGAAGATCTCGACGAAGAAGCAGTCGGTCCGCAACGACATCAAGATCCTCAACTACGCGCTGACGCTCGAGTACCTCGAGGCCGCGTTCTACAAGCAGGCCGTCGCGAACAGGGCCTACGGCGCCAGCCCGCTGCTCAAGCGCTTCGCGGAGGTCGTCGCCGCGCACGAGACCAAACACGTCGACTTCCTGAAGGTGGCGCTCGGCACGAAGGCGATCACGTCGCCGAAGTTCGACTTCAAGGACACGGTCACCGACCCGGCGAAGTTCGCGGCGACGGCGCAGGTGCTCGAGGACACGGGCGTGACGGCGTACCTCGGGCAGGTCGCGAACATCAAGCAGGGCGCGGTCCTCAAGGCCGCCGGCACGATCGCCACCGTCGAGGCGCGCCACGCCGCCTGGATCCGCTTCATCAACAACCCGGCGGGTGCGATGACCGCGACGAAGGATCTCCCGGCGCCGGCCGACTTCGACAAGCGCCGCACCGAGAAGGCGGTCCTGAAGGCCGTCGGAGACACCGGCTTCATCATCGGGTAGCCATATCCGGCCCAGCCCGCCCGGGGTGGCCGCGCCCCGGGCGGGCTGGGTCGCTACGTCAGCGCGAGCTGCTTCTCGGCGTCGAACGCCGTGATGCGCTGCAGCTCCTTGACGCGCTCGACGACCTCGTCGCCGGTCAGGCGGGCGACCCGCTCGGTGCCGAACTCCTCGACGTTGTAGGAGGCGATCGCGGTGCCGTAGGCCATCGCGAGGCGCAGCGTCTCGGCCGTGATCTCGTCGCCGGCCTGCACGGCGCTCGCGATGCAGCCGACGAAGCCGCCCGCGAACGAGTCGCCGGCCCCGGTCGGGTCGGCGACGAACGCAACCGGGAAGGCCGGCACCCAGAAGGAGTCCTCCGCGGTGACGAGCGCCGCGCCGTACTTGCCGAGCTTGACGACCACCGCGCTCGGCCCGAGCTCGATGAGCTTGCGCGCGCCCTCGACGACCTCGCGCTCGCCGGTGAACAGCTCGACCTCGGAGTCGTTGAGGATCACGCAGTCGACGGTCTCGATCGCCGCGACCAGTTTCTCCCTGGCGATGTTGATCCACAGGTCCATCGAGTCCAGCGCGACGAACTTCGCGTTCGAGCACTGCTGGCGGACCTCGAGCTGGAGCTGGGGCAGGATGTTCGCGAGGAACAGGACGTCGCAGCCGCTCGACGCGTCCGACAGCTTGGGCTGGAAGGACTCGAAGACGTTCAGGTCGGTCTCGATCGTCTCGCGCGAGTTCATGTTGTGGCCATAGACGCCGCTCCAGAAGAACGTCTTGCCACCCTCGACGTGCTCGATGTCGTCCGTGTTGACGTTGCGCCGGTGCAGGACGGCGTACTCCTCGTCACCGAAATCGTCGCCCACCGGACCGACCACGCGCACGTCGTCGAAGAACGAGGCGGCGAGCGAGAAATGGACGGCAGCGCCACCGAGCATGCGCTCGCGGCCGCCGTGCGGCGTCTGCACGGCGTCAAAGGCGATCGATCCGACGACGGTGACACTCATGGCCGTGACCGTATCCATCCGGTGAGGAAGGCGCGGCGAGCCTGACACTCGGAAGCGCGCAATATCCTCGCGCAGCATGCGCGCCATCCAGATGTCCGAGTTCGGCGGGCCGGAGGTCCTCCGGCTCGTCGACCTCGAGGTTCCCGACCCGGCGGACGGCGAGGTGCTCGTCAAGGTCAGCCGGGCGGGCCTGAACTTCGCCGACACGCACCGGCGCGAGAACACCTACCTCGCGAAGGACGCGCTGCCGCTCGTGCCCGGGTCCGAGGTCGCCGGCACGCGCGAGGACAACGGCGAGCGGGTCGTCGCGCTGTGCGGGTCCGGCGGCTACGCCGAGTACGCGACCGCTCCCGCCGCGCTGACGTTCCCAATCCCCGACGGCATCGACGACGAGACCGCGCTCGCGCTCGTGCTCCAGGGCCTGACCGCGTGGCACCTGTACCGGACGAGCGGCAAGGTCGCGCCGGGGGAGACCGTCGTCGTGCATGCCGCCGCGGGCGGCGTCGGCTCGCTCGCCGTGCAGCTCGGCAAGCCGATGGGCGCCGGACGGGTCATCGCGACCGCGTCGACCGAAGCCAAGCGCGCCCTCGCGCTCGAGCTCGGCGCCGATGTCGCGATCGACGGCTCGCCGGAACAGCTCGAGGAGCGCCTCGTCGAGGCAAACCTCGGTCGCAAGATCGACGTCGTCTTCGAGATGGCCGGCGGCAAGATCTTCGAGGAGTCGCTCGCGGCGCTCGCGCCGTTCGGCCGGCTCGTCACGTACGGGATCGCCTCGCACGAGAACAACACCGTGCGCAGCGGTGATCTCATGCGCACGTCGCGCGCCGTCGTCGGCTTCTGGCTCATGCACTGCATCGGCCGCCCGGCGATGATCGACGAGGCGCTCGCCGACCTCTTCGCGCGCGTGGCGGCCGGCGAGCTGCGCGTCGTGACCGGCCCCTCCTACCCGCTCGATCAGGCCGCCCGGGCACAGACCGACATCGCGGCTCGGCGCACGACGGGCAAGGTGACGCTCGACCCGACGGCCTAGTGGGTCTTCCCGGAACGTTGCGCCGCACATGCCGGGATGCCTAGCGGTGCCCCGCTAGATTCGAGGGGTGATCCTTCGGCCACCACCGCTGGCCGACGCGGCCGAGCCGCTGGGCAAGCTTCAGCGCGGGCTGGGCTCGGGCTACCTGTGGGCCCTGGACGCGCACCACTCGGTCGGCCACGCCCTCGTGATCCATTGCCTCTTCAACGACCCGCGCTGGGACCATCAGCTCGACGCGCGCGACGAGTACTACGCGACGCTCGCGCTCGACATCGAGCTCGACCTCGAGCCGCTCGAGTCCTGGCTGCGCGATCACGACGCCGAGAGCCCCGAAGTGGAGTCCAACGTGCTCGGGCTGCTCGGCCGGATGGCGATCCGCGACCACCCCGACGCGCGCCGGATCCTGCGCGAGTACGTCGCCTACGGCCGCTCCTGGCAGCGCGCGATCACGCTGCTGACCGGCGATCCCGAGGCGATGCCCGTCGGCCCGCCGTGGCCGGAGGTCGTCGCCGGCCTCGACCAGGTCCTCATCGACCGCTTCCCCAGCGAGAGCGCGCTCGCGGAAGCGCTCGCGGAGGTCGACTCGCGCGACCGCCCGTGGACGCTGTGGTCGGTCGAGAACCACAAGATCGCCGGCGCGCTGGCGGCGGGGCACCGCGTTCCGCTGCCGCCCCGGACGCGGCGCCGCCCGCAGCGGCGCAAGCCGCCCAACCCGCGCACGATGAGCACGGAGGGGCTGCTGCAGATCCCCGAGGAGTCGCGCTGGCGGCAGATCGCCGACGAGCTGACGCTGCGTCGCAGCCGCGACGACGTGCAGCGCATGCTGGCCGCGGCGCGCGATCCCGAGCGCGCGATGCGGCGCGCGGCGATCCTCGCGCTCGCCAACCAGGGCCGCCGCGACGTCCTCGCGATCGCCGAGGAGACGACGCACGAGGAGCAGCGCGGCAAGCTCCAGGGCACGATCGCGCTCGCGCTCGAGGCGATGCCGCTGGCGCAGACCCGCGCGCTGGCCCACGACTGGCTGACATCGGCCGACTGGAGCCGCCGGCGCAAGGCCGCCGGCATCCTCGGCAGCCACGCCGAGCGCGAGGACCTCGAGCCCGCGCGCGACGCGCTGTGGCGCGAGCTGGACGCGGGCCTGGAGGGCGACGTCTACGTCGTCTGCTCGCTCGCCGAGGCGCTCGGCCGGTGCGCGGACGACGGGCCGTTCGAGGAGCTCACGCGGGCCTACGAGGAGATTCCGTACTCCTACGGCCGTCGCTTCATCGTCTCGGCGCTGGCCGCGACGGACCCGACGTTCGCCGGCGACCTCGCCGTCGAGTGCCTGTGGGATTGCGAGCTCGAGTCGCGCACGATCGCCGCCGAGCACGTGGACCGGCGCATCCGGCTGGCGTCGCAGCGCCTGCAGGAGCTCGTCGACGACGAGGCGCAGGCCGGGTCCGTGCGGCGCGCAGCGGGGCAGGAGTAGCGCGGTGACCCCGCCGCAGCCCCCGCGCGGCTCCCGGTTGCGCAGGGCCCGCGACCGACTCAACGAGCCCGTCGGCGGCTCCGAGGCGATGGCCGCGGCCGTCTGCTTTCGCCGGCGCGAGCCGCGCCTGGAGTTCCGGCTCGTCCGGACGAGCGACGGCGAGCGCTGGACGTTCCCCAAGGAGCGCCAGAGGCCCGGAGAGACGCTTGGCCAGGCCGCGGCGCGCGCGGCCGCCGACCACGCGGGCGTCGTCGGGGTCGTCGGCGACAAGCCGCTGACCGAATATCGCTATGCGCGCCGCGGCGACGATCTGGCCAGCACCTTCCTGCTGGCCGTGCAGAGCGTGGGACCGTCGAGCGACCGTCAGCCGACGTGGTTCGACCTCGCGACGGCGCACGAGAAGCTGGCCGAGGGGCGCGACGCCGCCCAGGCTCGGGAGGTGCAGCACGTGCTCCAGGCCGCGCAGGACGAGCTGCACGACCGCTGACTACTCGCCGCGGCCGCACGCGGCCGCCCGGTCCAGCAGCAGCGTCCGCTCGCGCTCGTTGCGCGTGAGCGACGCCGCGCGCTCGAACTCGGCGCGGGCCTCGTCGCGCCGGCCGAGCTTTTCCAGCAGGTCGCCGCGGACGCTCGGCAGCAGGTGGTAGCGGGCGAGCGAGGGCTCATCGACGAGCTCGTCGATGAGCTCGAGGCCCTCCTCGGGCCCGAACGCCATCGAGAGCGCGACCGCGCGATTGAGCTCGACGACCGGCGACGGGGCGATCTGCGAGAGCGCGTCGTACAGCGCGGCGATCCGCTCCCAGTTCGTGTCCTGCGGCGTGCGGGCCGTCGCGTGGCAGGCCGCGATCGCCGCCTGGAGGGTGTACGTGCCCAGGCCGCCGCCGGCCGCCTCGGCGCGCTCGAGCGCCGCGAGCCCGCGCTGGATGAGCACGTGGTCCCAGCGTCCCCGGTCCTGGTCGAGCAGCAGGATCGGCTCGCCGGAGGGGCCGACGCGGGCGCGCAGGCGCGAGGCCTGAAACTCCATGAGCGCGACGAGGCCGTGAACCTCGGCCTCGGCCGGGACGAGGCCGGCGAGGACGCGCCCGAGGCGCAGGGCGTCCTCGCACAGCGCGGGGCGCGTCCAGTGCTCGCCGGCGGTCGCCGAGTAGCCCTCGTTGAAGATGAGGTAGACGACCTCGAGCACCGACGACAGGCGCTCGGCGCGCTCGTCCTCGCCGGGCACCTCGAACGGCACGCGCGCCTCGGCCAGCGTCCGCTTCGCGCGGACGATCCGCTGCGCGAGCGTCTTCTCGGACACGAGGTACGCCCGTGCGATCTCGTCGGTCGTCAGCCCGCCGAGCATCCGCAGCGTGAGCGCGATCCGGGCATCGGTGGACAGCACCGGATGGCAGCAGGTGACCACGAGCCGCAGGAGGTCGTCGCCGATGTCGTCGTCGATCACGGCGGCGAGATCGGGCTCGCTGTCGCGCAGCTCGATGTCGCGCGCCAGCTCCTGCTGCTTGCGCTCGAGCCGCTCGTCGCGGCGAAAGCCGTCGATCGCGCGATGACGAGCGGTGGCCATGAGCCAGGCGCCCGGGTTGTCGGGGACGCCTGCCTCGGGCCACCGCTCGAGCGCGGCGAGCAGGGCATCCTGCGCGAGGTCCTCCGCGACGCCGATGTCGCGCACGATCCGCGCGATTCCGGCGATGAGTCGTGGCGACTCGATCCGCCAGACCGCGTCGATCGTGCGGTGGACATCGGATGGCGCCACGAGTTCTCGACACTACCCCTGCTGGGCTTCCGCCTCGGCGGCGCGCAGGCGCTCCTCCCGCTCCCGGAGCTCGGGCGTGAGCTCGTCGCCGAAGTCGTCGGCCTCGAAGACCTGGCGGATCTCGATCTCGGTTCCGCCGTCGAACGGCGCCCGCTTGACCCACTCGATCGCCTCGTCGAGCGACCCCACCTGGATGAGCCAGAAGCCGGCGACGATCTCCTTGGCCTCGGTGAACGGCCCGTCGGTCACGGTGCGGTCCTTGCCCGAGAAGCGGACGCGCGCGCCCTTGGACGTCGGATGCAGGCCCTCGCCCGCCAGCATGACGCCGGCCTTCGCGAGCTCCTCGTTGTAGGTCGTCATCTCGGTGAGCAGCTCCTCGCTCGGCATGACGCCGGCTTCGCTGTCCGCGTTGCCCGGGACCAGGATCATGAATCGCATCGCCGCATCTCCTTCTGGGTGGTGGTGTGCGTGCCTCTACCCCTACGACGATCAAGCGGCGGCGAAATCGACATGACGCGAAACTTTCTCGCGCGCTACCGCGAGAAGTGCGCCCGCACGTCCGTGCGGTAGTCCGTGTAGCCACGGTAGTCGCCCTGCATCCAGACGACGTCGCGCTCGGTCGCGCGTCCGCGCGGCGTGATCGGCCGCAGGCAGTCGCCGCCACCGCCGTCGTTGATCGTGCGGTGCGTCCACGTCTCGCCGTGATCCTCGGTGCGCCAGCGCTGCACGACGTAGCGACCGCCCACCTTCCGCGACAGGTAGGCGACGTCGGGGTTCTCGTGGTCGAGCGAGATCCCCGGGGCGTAGAAGTGGCCGATCCGCCCGCCGGCGTCGACGATCGGCTGGCGCACCCATTCCCCGTCGGTGAACTCCGCGCGCTCGTAGAGGCAGCCGCCGGGCGGAAACACGGCGTAGACGATCACCGGCCGGCCGTCGCGGCGGGCGGCCACGTCCCACACCCACGCGCGCACGCCGCTGGGGCGCGAGTCGTAGACGCGCTCGCCCTCGTTCGGCCGCAGCGGCAGGTCGCGGATGCGGGCGACGCGGCTTCCGTCCGCGCGGTGAAACGCGCCGTCGCGATAGCGCAGATAGTAGATGCTGTTGACGAAGCTCCCGGCGTTGCCCTCGGTGTAGGCGATGTGGATGACGCGCTTGCCGTCGGAGTGGAACTTCAGGTACGGGCGCTGATCGGGGATCCGCAGGATGGTGCGGGCCTCGGTCCAGCGGTTGCCGTCGCTGTGGCGGGAGAACGCCGGCCACCACTGCGCGCCGCGCCAGAACAGGTACGTCCGCCCCTCCTCGCTGAGGTACATCGGGTTGGGGTACGTGTATCCCAACCGGCCGCGGGTGTTCGTCGGCAGGTCGAGCTCGCGGCCCCAGCTCGAGACGTCCTCGGGCTCGCGCGTGCGCCGGTAGTACATGTGCGCCCGGCCCGGGCCCATGTAGAAGACCGTGAGGTGGCCGTCGGCGCGCATGAGCAGGCCGGGGCTGTTGTGATCGTCGACGCTCAGGCCGCGCCGCAGCAGCGCCCGTTCGACGCGACGGGAGCGATGATCGAAGCTCGCCACCGTCAGGTCCCCGCCGCGGTCGACCCAGCCGACGTACGTCTTGCGCTGGCGCCCGGCGTAGTACAGCGCCCGCGGATCGCCGAACCACGACCAGCCCCCGTCTCCCAGCGTGCGGGCCACGGTCCGACGCTACCCGCGCGGTCGGCGCACGGTCAAGGCGACCGCGATCAGCCGCGCGTCGTGATGACCGTGATGTCCGAGCGGGTCTTGCCGCTGATCGTGACCGTCTGGATGAAGTCGCCGCGCACGATCCAGCCCGTGCCGGGGTCGTACGTGAAGCGGCTCGTGTTCTCGACGCTGAGCCCGGCGCGCCGGGCCGCGGTGGGAGCCTCGGACGCCTGATCGCCGAACGTGTCGGCGAGCGACTTCGACAGCGCCGCGCGGCTTGGCTTGGCGTCGAGCTCGACGATCGCGCAGGCGGCCGAGTCGCGCGCGTCGAGGAGCTCGACGGTGCCTCTGGCCGTCAGCGCCTCGCCGCCGAACGGGTTGGCGATCCTCTGGGTGACCGGCTGCGGCTTGGCCTCCCGGAGCTTCAGCCCGTACGCGCTGTGCAGCACGGAGATCTCCTTGACGGCCGACGTCTGGATGAACGCGTCCGACAGGATGATCGACCGCGTGCGCTGCACCGCGTCGGCCGCAACGGGATCCTCGGCCAGCAGGTCGAGCACCTGCGTGAGCCGCTGGCGGATCTCCGGCACGTTCAGCTTGCGCTCGTAGGCCCCGCTGGAGTCCGTCCGGTAGAGCACCTTGAAGTCCTTCGCGACGTCCTTGAGCCGCTCCCTCGCGTCGCCGGGCACCTGGTCCTCGGGCAGCACGAGGTCCGTGGACGTCCACTCGAGCCGCGACCCGTCGCGCCCCGCCGAGAGCACGCGCAGGCGAGCCGTCGCCGACGATTCGCTCGGCTCCTCCCCGGACTCCTCGCGCGTCTTGGAGATGGTGATCGAGCGCGTGTCGCCGGCGGACCACTTCGGCTCGATGCTGGTGGTGGCCGATGCCACCCCGGCCGGCGTGCAGCGCGGCGTCGCGAGCTTCGCACCCGACGGCTTGTCCTCGTCGCCGCCGCCGCACGCGCC